>JBEIFU010000134.1:0-6938 GCA_040382295.1 Alphaproteobacteria bacterium | reverse complement strand
CTCGATCCTGGCCGCCAGGCCCGGCGAGCATATCCTCGACATCGGCTGCGGTTGCGGCGACACAACCATCGCCCTCGCCGACAGGGGAAGCATTCCAACAGGCGTCGATGTTTCGCTTCCCATGCTGGAGAGGGCCCGCCAACGCGCAGGACACATCGACTTCGTCTGCGCCGACGCCGCAACCCATGCCTTTCCATCAACCTTCGACGCGCTCGTGTCGCGCTTCGGCGTCATGTTCTTCTCAGACCCGGAACGGGCCTTCATGAACCTGCGCAAGGCCTTGAAGCCAAATGGACGCCTGATCTTCGCCTGCTGGCGCGACTGGCGGGAGAATGAGTGGGTCAGCCTGCCGGTATCCGCCGTGCGCCCCCTGGTGCCACCACAGCCGCAACTGGGTCCGGAAGATCCTGGCCCCTTTGCCTTCGCCGACCTCGCACGTGTAAGACGCATCCTGGCTGGCGCGGGATTTGACCGGATAACTGCCGAACCCTTCGACACCAGCCTGACAATGTGCGCAACCCTGGAAGACGCCATCGCGCATCTTGCGGAAATAGGACCGGTCTCGCGCATGCTCGCGGAAGCAACGCCGGACCAGAAGGGCAAGGCCATGACAGCACTGGCAGAGGCACTTCAAGCATGGTCAGGCCGCTCACCCGTCACAATGGGTGGCGCCGTGTGGATGATAACGGCAAGGGCATAGACAGATGACACAGCAGGAATTCGAACGATTGCTCGAACGATTCACGACGTCAGCGACAGCAGGCGATGGCGACGCATTCGCTCGCTGCTTCACAGAGGATGCCGTCTACAATGACTACATCTACGGCCCCCATGTCGGTCGCCCGGCGATAGCCGACATGCTGGAAAACCAGTTCCACCGCGACGCCACTTCCTATGACTGGAAGATGTTCGATCCCGTCTGCAACGGGAACACGGGTTACGCCTGGTCGCTGTCGTCCTTCATCTCGAAGGTCCCCGAATTCGAGGGCCGGGAGGTAATAATCGACGGCATGAGCCGGTTTCGGCTCCACGACGGACTGATTGCCGAGTACTGGGAAAGCGTCAATGGCGGTGTCGCAATGGTTCAGCTTGGTGTGGTCGCACCGCGCATCGAGCGTGTCCTTCTGAAATGGGCTTCTTGGCTCAAGAAACGCAGCGATGTCCGCGCCTATCTTTCAAGAAAGCGGCCACATGCTTAACGCCGCCTTAGGAATTTCAGTCAATCTGCTTCAACGATCCTTAAGCGCCTGAGGGCATACTGCGACCCATAAATGGCTGCGCGCGCGTTCGCGCGGAACAAGAGTGGGCAGCGCGATCCATGTTTCAGATTGGCGGAATCATCTTCGTCTTCGTGACCGTCTTTGGCGGCTACATGTGGGCGGGCGGCAAGTTCGGCGTGATCCTGCACTCCCTGCCCTACGAAGCGACCATGATCATAGGTGCCGCCATAGGAGCCCTGCTGATCTCCTCCAGCAGCACCACCCTCAAGGCCACAATGTCCTCCGCTGGCAAGATCATGGCTGGTGCGAAGTGGAAACAGCAGGACTATGTGGACCTGCTGTGCCTGCTATTCACCTTGACGAAGACCATGAAGTCGAAGGGCATGATTGCCCTCGAACAGCATATCGACAAGCCCGAGGAGTCCGCGATCTTCAAGAACTATCCGCGGATACTGAAGGACCATTTCGCACTCGACTTCATCTGCGACACCATCCGCATGATGACCATGAGCCTCGAAGACCCGCATCAGGTCGAGACAGCGATGGAAAAGCAGCTCGAGAAACATCACCACGAAGCACTCGCGGGCGCTCATGCGTTCCAGGCGATGGCAGACGGCCTGCCGGCCCTCGGCATCGTCGCCGCCGTTCTGGGTGTCATCAAGACCATGGGGTCGATCACGGAGCCACCCGAGGTACTGGGCGGCATGATCGGTGGCGCGCTGGTGGGAACCTTCCTGGGCGTCTTCGTCGCCTACGGGTTTGTCGGCCCGATGGCAACACGCATCAAGGCGTCTGTGGACGAGGAGGGCCTCTTTTATCACGTCATTCGCGACGTCCTCGTGGCGCATCTGCACGGCAACGCCGCTCAGGTCTCGGTGGAGATCGGTCGTGGCAGCGTGCCCAGCCACTTCCAGCCATCCTTCGCCGAGCTTGAAACGGCACTGAGCGGAGCGCCGAAAGTCTAACGGCTCAGCTCCTCCCAGAGGCTGACGCCATAGACCGCAAGGCCTCCGCATACCATGGCGAGCGGAATCAGCCACTCAAGCCGCAAATCCACCCCAAGGACAACCATGATCGTCACGATCATGCCCGCTGATTGCCGCAACGACATCGCACCCATCCCTTCCCCAAAGGCAGGTGCATCCTAGCAGGTGACGCCCACGGGCACAGCGGTTGACATCATTTACGATGAAGACCGCCGATCGCAGAAATCCGCCACCATCGCAGCGTCACTTTGGCTCACTTGAAACCGGAAAACGTTCAATTATTGTTCTTTGAGCCTATTTCAGGGGAATTCCACCGAAAACCCCTGCTGCGACTTGAAATGTGAAAAGCAAACATCGGCAACGGGGGCGAGGCAAAGAGCACGCAGCCATGCCGCTACACTGTGTCGAAACGTATCCCCTGCGCCAATGGAAGCGCATCGGAATAGTTCACGGTTGCTGTCTGTCGGCGCATATACGCCTTCCACGAGTCTGAGCCGGACTCACGGCCACCGCCCGTGTCCTTCTCGCCACCGAAAGCACCGCCGATCTCAGCGCCGCTCGGTCCGATATTGACATTGGCGATGCCACAATCGCTGCCAGACGCAGCAACGAAGCGCTCGGCCTCCTGCATGTCGCGCGTGAAGATGCACGACGACAGGCCCTGCGCGACATCGTTTTGCAGCCGTACGGCATCATCAAAGTGACGATACGTCATGAGATGAAGGATGGGAGCAAATGTCTCGTGCCGGACAATCTCGGTCTGGGCGGGCATTTCAACGAGGGCAGGTTGCACGTAATAAGCGTCGGGAAACCGGTCGGCCAGCACACGCGCGCCGCCCGTCACCACTCCACCTTGCTTCTTCGCCGCGTCGATAGCTGCCTGCATGGCCTCATAAGCGGCGCGATCGACCAGGGGGCCGACCAACGTCCCCTCCTCCAGCGGATTGCCGATGCGAATGGCGCCATAGACAGCCTTGAGGCGCGCAACAAGTTGCGCGGCAATGCTCTCATGGACGATGGCACGTCGCAGCGTCGTGCATCTCTGCCCGGCGGTTCCCACTGCTGCAAACGTGATGGCGCGCTCTGCCAGCTTGAGGTCCGCGGAGGGCGCAACAATCATCGCATTATTGCCACCCAGCTCCAGGATCGTCCGACCAAGCCGCGCAGCAACGACAGGGGCTAAAGCCTTGCCCATGCGCGTCGAACCCGTCGCCGACACCAGTGGCACCCGCCTGTCAGCCGCCAGCTGCTCGCCGATCACCCGGCCACCCTGGATGACCTGCGACAGGCCTGCTGGCGCATCACCAAAGCGCGCCAGGGCACGCTCGAACAGCTTCTGCGTCGCCATCGCCGTCAGGGGCGTCTTCTCGGAGGGCTTCCAGACCACGCTGTCACCGCACACGATTGCAAGGGCTGCGTTCCACGCCCAGACAGCTACGGGGAAGTTGAAGGCGCTGATGACGCCAACCGGCCCGAGCGGATGCCAGGTTTCCATCATCCGGTGACCGGGGCGCTCGGAAGCAATCGTGAGCCCGTACAACTGCCGGGAAAGTCCAACCGCGAAGTCGCAGATGTCGATCATCTCCTGGACCTCGCCAAGGCCCTCCTGCACGATCTTGCCGGCCTCAAGCGTCACCAGCCGACCCAGGGCCTGCTTGTTCGCACGCAACTCCTCGCCGAACAGGCGGATCAACTCACCCCGTCTTGGTCCAGGAACATCACGCCAGGACCGGAAGGCTTCCACCGAAGCACCAATCTTCGCATCCACCTCGGCAGCCGCTTCGCTGCGTACATGTCCGAGAACCGCCCCATCGATCGGGCTTCGCACCTTAAGGTCACCGCGCGAAATATCGTCGGACGAAATCCCAAGCGCTTTCAATGTTTCGGATACCAAGCGTGCCTCCGTTTTCGTACTACTGATGCGTCCGGCTGGGTGTTTCACAACCGCAACCGGACCTATTTTCCCTTCAATGCCGCTGCCCGGATCCCCGACAAGGTCGAAGTCGGCGTGATCTGGTCCGGATCCGTGACGATCTCGATGAGCGCCGGCTTGCCCGAGGCAAGCGCTGCCTCGAAGGCATCCTTGAACGCCGAAGTCTGCCGGACGGTGGCGCCAAAACAGCCAAAGGCCCGTGCATACGCAGCAAAGTCAGGGTTCTGCAGGTCGGTGCCCAGCGTTCGCGCAGGATATGTACGTTCCTGGTGCATCCGGATGGTGCCATAGCTGCTGTTGTTGAAGACCAGGAAGACCACATTCAGCCCAAACTGCACAGCCGTCGCCAGTTCCTGCCCATTCATCAGGAAACAGCCATCACCAGAGCACGATACGACCAGCCGCGCAGGATACACCGCCTTCGCAGCAATCGCGGACGGAACCCCATACCCCATCGCCCCGCTGGTTGGCGCAAGCTGCGTGCGAAACTGCCGATGAAGATGGAACCGATGCACCCAGCCGGCATAGTTGCCCGCACCATTGGTCACGATGGCATCGTTGGGCAGGCGCTCATTCAACCAGGCAAAGATCTCGGACGGGTTCACGTCCCCCTTGACGGTGACAGGCCGCGTGAAAGCCTCGTAGTCGGCGCGCGCCGACCGCGCCCAGGCCTCCCAGCCAATGGACGCAGGCGGCACCAGCCCAAGCGCAGCCGCACCGAAAGCCGTCATCCCCGAAACCAGTCCAAGCTCTGCCTGGTAGACACGATTGAGCTCCTCAGCCGCGGGATAGACATGCACCAGCCTTTGCTGGGGCACCGGAACCTTGAGGCGCGTATAGCCCTGCGTCGTCATCTCGCCCAGGCGCGGCCCGATGACCAGCAGCAGGTCCGCATCCTCGATGCGCTGACCGAGCTTCGGGTCGATGCCGATACCCATGTCGCCAGCATAGAGCGGGTGCCGATTATCGATCCTGTCCTTGCCCCGGAACGACGTGATCACCGGCAACGTCCAGCGCTCGAGGAACTGGCGGACGGTACCACATGCCTCCTCCGTCCAGCCACCTCCACCGATCACAGCCAGCGGACGCTGGGCCGAGGACAGCATTTGCCCAAGGCGCTCGATATCCTCGGGCCGAGGCGCGGCCTCGATCCGCTGATAGGCCCGCGTGTCATCCGCCGACATGCGCTCGGTCAGCATGTCCTCAGGCAACGCTAGCGCCACAGGTCCCGGCCGGCCATTGACCGCCGTATGAAAGGCGCGCGAAACGAACTCCGGCACCCGGTCTGCTGACGGGATCTCGGCAACCCACTTCGTCACCTGCCCCAGCATCCGGCGGTAATCGATCTCCTGAAAAGCCTCACGCTCGACCTGGTCACGTGCGACTTGACCGATGAACAGGATCATCGGCGTCGAATCCTGAAATGCAGTGTGCAGGCCAATGCTCGCATGCGTCGCACCAGGCCCACGCGTGACGAAGGCGATGCCGGGCCTGCCCGTAAGCTTGCCATAGGCCTCAGCCATGTTGGCAGCGCCGGCCTCATGCCGACACGTGATCAGCCGGATGCGGTCCTGCACATCATGCAAGGCATCAAGCACGGCCAGATAGCTCTCGCCGGGCACTCCGAACGCAAGATCGACACCGTGGATCTTCAACTGGTCGACAAGGATCTGCCCGCCGGTGCGAAGATTGGCCATGACGGTCTAGTGCCCCGTCTCAGCGTAATAGCGACCGAACCTGTTGTCGAGGAATCCGGCAAGCTCCGCCTGCTCCTGGCGAACAAATCCCTTCTGGGGCAACTTGCCCTGGACCAGCATGTCGACCATCGCGCAAATGCCGGCCGCTGTCGTGATCTGGATGGCACTCATCAACTGACCGTCGATCTTGTGGGCATAGATCTTTCGCGCAAAGCTCTCTTGCGTCAACTGCCCCCGCATTTGACCCGAGACGGTAACGAACACAAGCACCACGTCCTGATACGTGATGGGGATCGCTGCCTCCAGCACATCCTTGAGGATATCCCGTCTCTGCCCCAACCGGAGGTCACGCACCAGCGTCTTGATGATGTCGCGATGCCCCGGATACCGGACGGTCTTGTAGTTCAGGTTTTCGACCCGCCCCTCCAGCGTCTCGCACAACGTGCCAAGCCCACCGGACGTATTGAAGGCTTCATAATCGATGCCGTCGAGAGAGAAATGCTCCATCTCCTCAAGCGCCGGCATCTCGCGCAGCTTCCCGTCGACGATCGCCTCGCAAGGGTTGCAGTACTCGTTGATCAAGCCGTCGGTCGACCAGGTCAGGTTGTACTTCAGCGCATTGGTCGGATATTCCGGAAGCGCGCCGACCCGCATCTGCACATCGCGCAGACTTTCGAATTTCTTTGTCATGTCATGCGCAGCGATCGAGATGAAGCCCGGGGCAAGCCCGCACTGCGGAACAAAAGCCGTGTCCGCCCCCTTGGCCAACGCTTTCACCACGCGCGTGCTCTCGACATCCTCAGTCAGGTCGAAATAATGCGCCCGACAATCCTTCGCAGCCCCGGCAATCACCGGCGTCAGGTGATAGGGCATCGCCGAGACCACCACGTCATGCCCCTTGATCGCCCCGCGAAGGGCCGTCGCGTCGGCGACGTCCAGAACCTGCGTGCGCGTATTGCGGGTCGGCAGGCGGCTGAGGCTCTCCGCGTCGCGGTCCGCCACGGTCAGCTGGTAGTCTCCGTTGCTGCCAAGCATGGCCGTGATCGCGCTACCGATCTTGCCGCCACCCAGAAGAATGAGTTTGACCACGTCCGCCTCCCTG
>JBEIFU010000133.1:0-6952 GCA_040382295.1 Alphaproteobacteria bacterium | reverse complement strand
CAGCGGTGGCGCGTCGGGATTGCCCCAGTCGACATAGCGCAACTTCAGGCGCTGCGAGATGAAGCTGTGCGAGGTGGGGCCGGTGATCATGATCCGTGAATAGCCATTATAAGTGTCAGCATTTCCGACGACGCAGCGTCGTTACACGCGGTAGGATGTCTTAAGGGTCGTGGACCCGCAACCCGGCGTATGTTGGCTTCGGGCGACGCCACCTGCATTGAGTATAAAGCTCTTGTTCAGCATGCCAACCTAGGCAGGGCCTTGCGCGTTAACGCGGTGTTTGTTCGACTTAAGCATCATCCCGGTGTTTCCTACCCGCCGGTAGAGCCCGGTTCTAGTGATGGCACCAACGACCAATAGCGCAATAGCTGGCACCTGTGATGCTGGCCTCGATCGATCCCCTGGATCGCAAGGCGAAACTGCTGTCAGTGCGCGGCTTGCGATGTGCTCGACCTTGTGGGGTCGGACCAACATTGCATCATGTACACGCAGCTTGCTGGAGGCTCTCTCCCGCTCGTCGGACACCAGTCGTCAGGCGGTGCACTGCCTTGTCGGCGTCGATGTTGCTGGGCCAGAGATCCTGAAAGCTGCTGCCGATCGCGGTTTCACGATCTTCGAGGCAGATCCAGTGCTGCATGAGTATCTGCAAGGCCATGTGACGACGGACGGCGGTCATTCGCCGTTGTCACGCTGGCCAGCGCCTCAGCCACTTGGGAAGGCCCATTATCAATCCATCACGACTGCGTGGAGCTTTTCCGCAACCTCTGACATTCGCTCCTTGGCTGGCGCGTTCTCCGACGCGTTGGCACCAGGTGGTCGGCTCTGCGTCGACGAGCTTTGGTCCACGGGTGGCGAGGAAGGCAGGGCTTTGGGGCAGACGCTGGCGCTCTGGCGGAATGATCTTGTGTTCAAGGACAGACGCGCGGTGGTCGATGTTCTGACGCAAACCCTGACGCTTGAGGAAGAAGCAGACCAGACGATTGTCCTGAAAGTCGATCTGCGGGATGCGCTTCTTCATGGTGCAGGCATCAGGAAGAAGCTGCAAGAGATGCCGGAGGCTGTCCGTCGATCCCAGCTGCCGGCCCTCGCACGAGAGCTGCATCGCGCCGTCATGTTGTTTGATGCACTCGATCGTGGCGTGCTGACAGCTGGCAAGTTGACGTTTCGCAAGGCAACTTGAACGACGATCACCCCGCGTTTGCGGGGCGATCTCGGCCGAGATGGCATCCTGTCAGTTCTTGATCTTCACTTTCTTCAGCATAGGTCTGCCAAGGGCAAGCAGAGCGATCACTGCTGCCAGGCCAACCAGAGCCGTCTGGAGCATGGGTGGCATGACCCACGGACCGCTCGCGACGTCTTCCTTCGCTTTCCCATGTTCGTTGGCGGCCAAACCGGTTTGCGTCTCCTGTGTGGATGCCGCGTGTGATCCTCGATCCTTGGTGAGGTTCGCAAGGTTGCTTATGCGTGCCTCTCGGTTGTCTGCCGGAAGCGGCTGTGCTGGCTTGTCTGATGCGAGGTCCATGAACGCGATATCGGGTTGGGACACCCGCAGCAGCATCGGCGTGCTGTTTCCAGCCAGTGGCAAGCTGTTGCGCAGTTCGATTGTCTGCAGGCCCGAGCCGCCACCGGGCGCCGATGGTCCGCCGTCATTGCCATCCATTCCGCCCGGACCCCAGTCAAAGCGCTCGGTCGGGAGTGCGCGTGCATCAGCTTCCTGGCTGATCACTTTGCGCTTGCGTCCCGTCTCGTCCGTCAGATCGATCACTACCGAGTTGGTAGCCTTCACTTCGGCTTTCATGCCCGGGCGCACAAGTGCGAGAGCCTCACCCTTGTTCGTTCCGACGGCGACGGCTCCTTCGGTGACTTCGACTTTGGACTCCGCTTCGCTGACGGTGACCGTGAAAACGGTCCCCTTCACAACAGCAGCGAGAAAGGGGGTATCCACGCGGAAGTGTGGCAACGACTTGCGCTCGATGTTGAAAACGGCCGAGCCTCTTGATTGCCCCAGGCGTGTTGTCTTGTCCCTGGTTTCGGGGATGACGAGGCGCGTATTGGGGTGCATCACGATCTGTTCGGCACCACGCGCAAGGATTGCTCGACCCCTTTCGCCTGTAACAATGACAGACTTTTCGGGGACCAGGTCGTTTGGGGCAAGGGCGATCGGCTGGAAATCATTTGTCGCGATCCAGACTTCGCCAATACGCTGCGTCAATCTCCACTGCGTCCCCGGATCGGCTAGAGCGGGCAGGCTGATACACAGGCCGGCGAAAACAAAGAGTGTCTTCACCAGCGATTGCAGAAATTGCATGGGCGGCCCTCGTGACTTTATCCTGGCAGTGTCGGATAGCAGCCCTTCACAACTTGCAAACAAGGCTGGTTAACAAATTGCAAACCCGGCAGATGTGCGTCATGGCGGAGCTGTGGCTCTAGCAGGTCAAGAATGCGGAGACGTGGGCGGCTGTCCTGCGGCGCGATGACGGGGAATGCCGTGCAGCGCCGGCTTCACGCTCTGGCCTGCACTCTGTCCAGCTTCCTGCGCACACGCTTCCTTCTTCCAAGAGGACGAGTGCCGGGCTATTCTAACGCCAACCGGCAGCGGCTTGGCCGCCCATCTGGGAAATGTCGGGTTGACTCGTCGAGGCATGCCTTGCTCAACCTGATCATGAGGCAGGCTCTTCTGAGCGAAACAGGCGTTCGTCTTCTTGGCGAAAGCCTGCTTCGGCCGCGGCGATCGTCGACCCTTACCTCCGACGCCTGAAGCGGGAGCGAGCATGGCGGATTTCGACGCGATCTATGGTACCGACCTTGTCTATCAGTCCGATTGCTGGAAGCTCTGCGGCGACGCGCACTGCTGCACCTTCGGCCGGCACAAGGCGCGCTTCAGGCTGATCGGCCGCATGTCCGCGCAGGAGTTGCCGCTGCTTCCCGGCGAGCATGCCTTCCTGACGCGTCGAGGTCTGATCGAGAGCTTCGCCGCCCACAGCCACAAAAGCGTGGAGTTCAGGTTCGGAGAATATCGGCTCACGGTCGAAAGCCTGGTGATCAAGGACGCGTCCTGCGCTTGCCGGCATGACGCGCGCACGACGGTTTGCCGGCTCTATCCCGTGCTTCCCGTCTTCGACATCGATGGGCGCATGACCGGGGTCGACAGGCTCGGAATCTATGACAAGCTGGAGACGATCGAAGGTTCCGGGCCGATCTGCCGGATCGGGTCCGTTCCATTGACGGAGTTGCCAAAGCTCCTCGGGATCGCCCATGCGATCGCGCGCGACCCACGCAGCCTGTTCTACGTGACGGCCTATCACCTGGCGCAAAGCCACGCCGTACGGCGGGTCGAGGCAGCCTGTCAGGGCGCGGAGGGCGCGGCGTCGCCTGACCCATTCCGCGTGTTCGAGACGCTGCTTCTCAACAACAAGGCCGTCGATGCGGGCGGACTGGAGGCGGAGCTTGTCGCGCTCGCACGCCGGTTCGAGGCCCGGTATGGCGCTGCGTTCCAGTTGCCCTGACGCGCCGCCGCAAGGGCGCCTCGCTCGTCGGCGAGATCAACGCGCGCGTTGGGCGAGCAACGTGTCAATGGCGGCCCAATTTCCGCTTGGCGGTGTCGGATAAGCCGGTAGCCGTTTTCTGATGTCGTTGAAGCTTATTGGATGCCAGACGAGAGCCATTACTCTGACAGCTAAAGCATCGGGTCTGAAATGTGGATCGAAATGGGTTCCCACTCAACCATAGCGGTCGCTGGAATACTGGCGCTCTGTTCGGTTTCTTCGCTTCTTCAGTAGCGACACGATGATCAACAGGCCGACGAGCGCCAGGATGCCGTAACCAAACTCTGTCCAAGGAAATTCTGCATCAAGGCGCACGCGACTGTTTTTGAAGAAGTCATTCCCGGACAAGAATTCCCGGTCGAGGAATGTCTTCTGCTGGTAGGCAATCCCTCCGGTGCTGCTTTCTTGGGCCGATGCTCCGTGCGGGCCGGTCGCGAAACCCCCACTGCTGTAAGAACCGGTTCCAGTACCTTGGGACTTCCCACCTTGCGACAGTCTCACAGTGATGAGGTCTGCTGATTCGCTTTGATCAAACGTCCGTCGCAAGCCTGGGGCAGAGCCCGACTTTGGCCCACCACCAGAGGACCATCCGCTGACACTGCCGCCGCCTTGGCCGCCGCCATGCGTTCCACCACCGTGCCCGCTGCCACCTATGCTGACTAGCGTTTCGCGACCGTTATCAGCACTGCGCGTGGAGTCCTTATCCCGAAAGCGCCAACTGCCCTCGTTTTCAGAGATGCTCTGCCACTGCCCTGATTTCCCGAGGAAGTCGATCTGTCTGGGAGAGGCTGCAGTCACTCGTGCCTTCATGCCCTTGCGCAGAAGCTTAAGTGCGGAGCCTAGCACGGACCGCGTCTCCACACTGCCTTGCAGTACATCGACCTCGGCTGCGTCTGCAGTCACGGTCACGGAGAATTCAGTTCCTTTTACGATGGCTGCAAGGAAGGGTGTGTTCACTTCGAAATGCGGCTGCTTGCGCTTGTCGACCTTGAACATCGCAGTGCCTAACGTCTGCTGCAGGCTTGTCTTTCCTCCGGCGTCGGGCGTCAGCTCGATGCGCGAGTTGGGCTGCAGGACGATCTGCTGGCCTGCGCGGCTGAGGATGACGCGCCCGTTCTGCCCTGTCGTGATCACGGTTCCCAGTGCGAGCGCCGTGCCTGGCGAAGTGTCGCCACTGGGGGAGAAAAAGACACTGCCTACGCGCTGCACGAGGCGCCAGTTGGCCTCTTGTGCGGCGGCGCTCATTGGCTGCAAGCCCGCCAGCACGAAGACGGAGAGCAGCAGCAATAGGACACCTGACCTGGTGTTGATGGGCATCTCGTGGATCCGGCGAAGGGTGCTCACTTGCCGGAGTCTACAGGGCACGCCGGAAACAATGCGCGAAGCGATCTGGTAAAGATCGGATTAAATTCAGCATTCAGACAAGTTGCGGTGCCATCTGCACGCAAACTTAAATTTTTCCATAGAGCATGAGCGTGTCAGTCGAAGGAGGTCAGCCATGGGCCAGGAACACTTCAAGCCATCTCTCGTGAACGATACGCAGGAGCAGCGCAGGCTGCATGCGCACCTGGAACGCATCGACCTTGCGACATTCGAAGCCAACCGCATCGTCCTTGCACGGACCGTGGGTCGTCTGGAGCCGGCGCACCTGAAGCAACTTGCGGCCCTCGCTGCAAACGCGCGTGCCGGCTGGGTCAATGCTGCGCTGGCCCTGAGCGAGCGGGGGGCTCCCCTCAATGAAGAAGAGCTGAAGTCGCTTGCTTTCCTGCGTCAAAGTTTCGAGGAACTGTCGGGTGCCTATGAAGCCATGCGGCGCATGGTTGAGCGAGGCTATCTCTGCTACCTCGATACCGAAGGCGCTTAGAGCCCTACTGTTTACGTGCCTTCAGGTCGCGCGTGCAACGCGGAACCCGAAGAAATTGACGCGCACCGAGGTGTCGAACCGGTAGCGGAACGCTGATCTCAGATAGAGCGAGTAGCTGCTCCACGAGCCGCCACGCAGGACCCTGTAATTGCAGTCGCCTTGCCGCCATGCACTTCCGTCGGTCGGTGCGTCCGCGTAGCTGCCATTCCAGCAGTCTTCGGTCCATTCCCAGACATTGCCCTGCATGTCGTGCAGGCCAAAGGCGTTTGCGGGAAAGCTCTCGATGGGAGCCGTGAATTCCCACATATCGCGACCGAACGCCAAGCCACTGCAGCACTCCTCCGCCCCGTAATTGGCGAAGTCATGGCTCGCTGCTTCACCCCACGGATAGGCCGTGCTCGTGCCGGCGCGCGCTGCATATTCCCACTCGGCCTCGGACATCAGGCGATACTTGCCCCGGCCCTTGGTTGGAAGGCTGTTCAGCCACTGGACATAGGCCTGGGCGTCGAGCCAGCTGACATTGATCACCGGCTGACGTTCGCGGCCCCAGCCGCGATCATCCGGGCGATAGCCATTGCACCCGCCGCCCCTGACGCAGGCATCCCATTCGGCGAATGTCACCTCGAAGCGTCCGACAGCGAAATCCTTGGGGAGTGACACAGTGCGCTGGGGACGCTCATCGTCGCTGGCCCCGGCGTCACCGGCAGCGGCGCCCATCCGGAACCTGCCGGCGGGCAGGACGACCATTTCCGGGCACTCGGGGCAATCACGGAACCGCTCGCCTGGCTTCTTCGGAGGCTCCGGCGGGGCGAAGGCCAGGTTGGGGCGCCCCAGATTGTCCCGAAACTCGGGCTTCTGGGTGTCACCCCGGTCGATGAAGCGCTGGCGCACCGTCTTGAAGACGTTCTCGATCAGCACATCGGGCTCTTCCATCGCCTTCAGAAGGTCGCGGGTGTAGGGCGAGTTGCGGTCGGTGGGCCTGCCGTCGGATGCACGTTGGTTAGGACCTGCCGAGAAGGCAAACAGGGCGCGGTCGGGTGCCTCCACGACCTGGAAGCCACGCTGGCCTTCCAGCGCGCGCGTTGTTCCGGTTCGGTCGGCGAGCGGGAAGCGGGGCGTGCGACAGGCATCTACAATCACGACCGAAATGCCGTAGCGCGGGAGACGGCGTGTCACAACATCGAAGGCGTAGCCCTCATTGGCAAGATCAACATCCCGATCAAGCCGGGCGTCGACCGGGATCAGGTAGTTGGTTCCGTTTTCCTCGAGCCCATGACCGGCATAATAGATCAGCGCCACATCGGCATCTGCTGCCTGCGCCGCAAAGCGACGCATCGCCTCGTCAAGGCGGTCGTATTCCGTGTCGAACCAGGCAGGCGTGCCACGCGCCTCGTCGCGCACGAGCGTGTAGCCCAGGCGCTGCAGTGCGACGGCCATATCAGACGCGTCGTTGCGCGGGTTGGCCAGTGCGTTCGGTGCTCGGTATTGGGAGTTACCGATGACAAGAGCGACCCATTTCGGATTGGCGCCCGACGGCGAGGGT
>JBEIFU010000132.1:0-7069 GCA_040382295.1 Alphaproteobacteria bacterium | reverse complement strand
CGTTTGGCATCCGTTCAGCATCTTCTCTGTATTCCGGCTTAGGCGATAGCCTGCAGCCCGTTGGCCTTCACAAGATTGAGCAGCTTGAGCGATGGTCCGTCTGGACGTTTTTCGCCCCGTTCCCATTTGCTGACTGCGTCTTTGCGCACGTTGAGATAGTGGGCAAACACAGACTGGGACAAGCGCTCACGCATGCGTAGCTTGATCCATGACACCTGCCTTGCCCCCACGAGGTCAGGGATCAGAACCCGCCTCAGGATAAGGCGCGGATCCATCCCCTTTCGCCTTGCCCCGGCCCTGCTCGGCAAGCACATCGCGCAGGCGCCGCCGGGATGGGGACCGCAGGCGCGCCGCCTCGGGTGCGAGGGACAGCAGCTCGCCGCGCAGCTCTGCGCGCTTGGCATGGATCGATGCGATGGCGGGCCCCATGGCAATACCGACATCGACGAGCACGACCTCTGCCAGCTGCAGGCTCGCCTCGATAGTCTCAGGAACCGCATCGCTTGCCCCAAGCAGGTAGAGCTCTCTCGCATGCTGCCCGTCACGCGCGCGCGCGACAATGACAAGGTCACCACGCTGCGCCCGGGCCTCCCTTACCACCGCACAGGCCGCCTTGGGGGCGTCCATGGTCACGACCAGGCCACGTGCATGCTCGATGCCGCAAAGGCGCATGAAGTCAGGCTGCCGAATGTCACCGAAGAACACGGGCAAGCCCTCCTCGCGTGCTGCCGCAACCGCCTCGACATCCGAATCGACCGCCAGGTAGGGGATATCGTGTTTCTGCAGCAGGGCAGCGACAACCCGCCCCACCCGACCGAACCCGGCAATGATCACGCGCTGCCCTTCGTCGCTGGGCGGTCTGACGCGCGCAGTATCAGGCAATACGACAGGTACCGCGGTGAGCTTCTCCACGCGAGAGCCCAGTCCATGCAGTGCCGGGATGAAAGCCATCGTCAGCGCCGCAACCATCAGGATGAACGAGCCCGTTTCGATGGGAAGGATCTGCGACGTCACGGCCAGTGACACGATCACGAACGTGAACTCGCTGCCCGGCCCCAGCAGAAGCCCGGCACGCAGGCTGGCCGACAGCGACAGGCGAAACATCAACCCGCCCGCAGTGACCACAAGCACCTTGACGAGAATGAGTGCAAAGCTCGCAAGCAGAATGGTGATCGGATCCTGCAGGATCCGGCCAAGATCGACATTCATTCCCGCAGAGATGAGGAAAACGCCAACCAGCAGGCCCTTGAACGGCTCGATCGTGTACTCGATTTGCCGCCGGTATTCCGTCTCTGCCAGGAGCAGGCCTGCCATCAGCGCGCCCAGTGCCATGGACAATCCGGCCGCCGCCGTCACGATGCTGACGCTGAGGATGACAAGCAGGCACGCCGCCATGAAGAGTTCGGGGCTCCGCGTTGCCGCAACCTGCCGGAACAGTGGCCGCAGGAGCATCCGCCCTGACAGGATCACGATTGCGATCGCCGCTCCCGCCTGCAGCAGGGCCGACCCAATCTGCGTCACCAGCGAACCGCCTGCAGCAACACCCAGGACGCCAACCGCAAACAGAACGGGAATGACTGCAAGGTCCTGGAAGATGAGGACTGCAAAGCTCGCCCGGCCATGCGGAGCCCCCAACTGCTTCGTCTGCGAAAGAACCTGCGTGACGATGGCCGTCGATGACATGCCCAGAGCCAGCCCCGCGACGAACGACAAGGGTGCATCAGACGTAAGCCAGAAGGTAGCAAGCCCGATGAGGGCAGCACTCGTCACAAGCTGGATGCTTCCCAGGCCAAACACCAGCCGCCGCATCACAAGCAGCCTTTCGAGTGAGAGCTCGAGGCCGATCATGAACATCAGCAGCACGACACCGACCTCGGCAGCTCCCGAGATGGGGCCCTCCTTCGCAACGCTCAGGAAGGATAGCCAGGGAATGGCCTCGCTCAGGCTCCCGACGCCGTGCGGGCCGACGACCATGCCGATCAGGATATAGCCAAGGACCGGGCTTACCCGGAGCCTGTGAAAGAGCGGAATGACAAGCGCCGCCGATCCCAGCACGATGAGTGCTTCCTTGAACTGGGCGATGTCGAGCGGTCCTGCCATGTCGGCAAGTCTACCGATTGCCGCTGCCCTGTCGAGCAACGAGCGCGCTGATGTCAGTGCCTGTGCCGGAACGCCGCGGCCGCCGCCAGGCCGGCGCCGATGGCCACGACAAGCAACGCCGACGCATAGAACAGGGGCTCGCGCCGCGAGAGGTTGAAGAGAAAGCGCTCGATGCCTGTCTTGTCGATGAATAGCGTCATGGAATTCGAACTGGTGACCTCGCCATTCTTGAACGCATAGACGGTCACCCGCAGGTTTCCGGCAGGCACATTGGGCGGCAATGCGACGGTTGTCCTGAACAGGCTGGGTGACATGAAGGTCACGGCACCCTCGTGCTGGGCATACAGCTGCGCCGCGGCCTGCGCGTCGAGAAAAGCCTGGCGGAAGGCAACCCGGGCCTGAACGCCGGGTGCAGACCCCGTCTCGAGATGCGAGAATCCAAGCTGGAACTGCGCCAGCACGTCAGGCGCAGCAATGTCGGCGAGCGCCCGGTTGGAAGCGACGAAGTAGAAAGCAGGCACATCGCGCAGCGTCTGGAAATCCCGATTGACCCAGATCGGGCCGACGGGTTCCTTGCGTCGAACAGTGGCCTGCGAGGCGCGATCACTGCGCACCACGACGATGATGTCGCGCGCACGGTTCTCCTGCACGACTTCCCCGGTCGCGGGTTCGACCGAGCCGAAGATGGCGACCTCGGTACCGGTGAACCGCGAATTGATCTCGATCTTGTCGCGGGAAATGCCTGCGGCCAGTTCCTCACTCCATGCAGGGGCCACAAGGACGGCAGAAAGGCCCAACACCAGTGCGGCTCGGCGGATCATGCCGGCACCTCCACGCTGACGCTGAACGGGTTGCTGGGCGGCCAGACCAGATTGACCCCAAGCCGCACGCAGATCATCAGCAGCAGCACGGCCAGGGAAAGCCGCATCCAGTCACCGCGCAGCCGCTCGCCAAACCGCACGCCGAACTGGGCGCCGATCACACCACCAGCGATCAGCAGTCCCGCGAGAATCGCATCGACACTCTGGTTGGTGACCGCATGAAGCACCGTCGAAAAGGCTCCGATGAAGACGACCTGGAACAGCGAGGTTCCAACGACAACCGAGGTCTGCATGCGCAGCAGATAGATCATGGCCGGGACAAGGATGAACCCCCCACCAACCCCCATGACGACACTCAGCACCCCGATGAGCAGTCCCAGCAGCAATGGCGGTATGGCCGATATGTAGAGCTTCGACTTGTGGAAACGGACCTTGAGCGGCAGACCATGGATCCAGCTATGCGCTCCCGCGACACGCCCGCTGCCGGACGCAGGCCCATCGCTGCGGCGCACGGCCTGCAGGCTCTCCCACAGCATCAGCCCGCCGATGGATCCCAGGAAAATGACGTAGGAGAGCGAGATGAAAAGGTCGGCCTGGCCCGCCTCCCGCAGGGCGTTGAACAGCTGGATGCCACCGAGCGACCCCAGCAGGCCTCCCGACAGCAGCACGCCGCCCATCTTGAAGTCGACATGGCCCTTTTGCCAATGACTGACGACACCCGACACAGAAGAGGCAACAATCTGCGGGGACTGGGTGGCCACTGCCACCGCCGGAGGAATACCCAGGAACATCAGAAACGGCGTGAGGATGAAACCCCCGCCAACCCCGAACATGCCCGACAGGAAGCCAACCGCCGCCCCGAGCCCCACGATCAGGAAGACATTGACCGGCATCTCGGCAATGGGGAGGTAAATCTCCATGGTTCACTACGAACAGCTCACGCGCGGGACAACGTCTCACGCATAAACCCGCAAGGACCGGATGGCCAGAGACCAGTTTGATGAACGGTGAGGCGTTCCAGCGCACCCCCACCGGCCAGGGCGCCCGAGGCCAGCCCTTGAAAGGGGCCTCGGGCGGAACCGGCGCTAGGGCATCGATGGCAACTCGTTCGCCTCGGCATTCAGCGGCCGGGGCTGGAACTTGCGCGCGGCTTCAAGGGCAAGGGTCACGCTGCCGCTCGGCTGGGACTTTTTCAACGCATCAAGCCGCTCGGCCGCACCCGTGTCACCCTGTGCCGCCGCGATGGCGTACCAAGTCGTAGCCTCCTGGAGGTTCTTCGGCACGCCCATGCCCTGCTCGAGCAGCACGGCGAGATTGTACTGCGAGTCCGTCAGGCCATGCGTAGCGCCCTCCCGGAACCAACGCGCAGCTTCAGCATAGTTCTGTGCCCCGCCTTCAGAGTCGGCAAGCAGCACGGCAAGATTGTGCATGGCTTTCCGATTTCCGAGCTTTGCGGCCTTCTCGTACCAGGCCTTCGCCTGAGGAATGCTCTTGCCGACCCCGACGCCCCGCTCAGTCAGCGCGCCCATTCGATACTGCGCCATGGCGTAACCCTGCTCGGCCGACTTGGATGCAAGCGCAACCGCGCGCGCATCATCCTTCGCGACGCCACGCCCCTCGGAATAGCGAAGCGACAGCAGGAACTGCGCTTTCGCATCACCACGAACAGCGCCCGCTTCGAGGATGGCGATCTCGGCTTCTTTCTTTGATCGCTCAGGCAGGGCCGACGTACCCGACATGAGCCCACCGGGGATCGTGTCAGCGATCTCGCCTTCCGAAACCTCTGGCGAGGTGATCGCTGACGGATCTGGGTCCGCCAGCGGATCGCTCGACGCGCCCCCCTCGCCTGGCAGCTCGGACGGCGGTGCCTCCGGTGGCACCAGTGACTTCGGCTCTGCAGGGACGGGCGCGCTTGCTTCAGGCTGGGTCTTCCAGTCACCCTCAACCTTGGTGTCGCCAGCCGGCGGGCGGAGCACCGTCATGAGGATGAAGACCAGGCCGACAGAGATCGCAAGTGTTGCGAGGCCCAGCACGACAAGACGCGTTGGATTTCGCTTGCCAGCCGACGGCTCACGCTGCGGCGCGTCACTGGCACCACGTTGACGACCACTGCCGCGGGCGGTTGACACGGGATCCGCCTTGGCAGCGCGGCGCGCCTGCGTCAGGAAGTCCTCGGCAACACCGTCGCGGGGCTGATCGGCGCCATCCCCACCACGAGGAAGGTGGGAGCTGAATGAGCTCCCCTCCGGCAGATCATCGAGAAACGGCGGCAGTTCCGACGGGAATTCACGCACCTGCGAACCCGCCTGGCCCGTGGCGAACGGCGGAAGCCCGCCGACAGCCGGATCGGCAGGTGGCATGACGCCGCGCAGCGCATTCAGCGCGGCGTCGGCTGGCGTCTGCCGAACAGGATCGGCAGCCACCGGCTCGGCACGCTCAGCCGCCCGGGCGACAAGGCCGTCAACGGTAAGCCTCACCGCCGAGATGGCATTCTTGTTCGACGTCTCTGACGCATCAAGCCTGCGCCCGAAATCATCGAGAGCCCGCTCGAGCGAGTCGTTCAGGTCACGCACCCCGGCATCGGCGCGCTGATCGGATTCATCCATGCGCCTGTTCAGGGCGTTGATGGCCTGCACCTGCCGCTTGTCCGAGTCTTCCAGCCGCGCCGTCAGTGACCGAAGGGCGGTATTCACGCCGCCCACCGAGTCCATCGTGCGCTGGTCGCTCTGCTCGATCTTGCTCGCAAGCGTCCCGAGCTTGGACTCGATGGCCGAAATGGAATTCACAAGCGGCTGGGTCGTCTGGTTGCCCATCTCGTCGAGACGGGCAGCGATACCCTCTACAGAACCCTTCAGCGCCGCAAAGGCAGCCGGCGAAATGGTGTTCTGGGGCGACGTTGCCTGAACCAGCCGCGCATCCATCGCGGACATCTGCCCGCGGATCTCGTCGAACATGGAGGTCGAGCGCGCGTCCAGCGTATCGAGCCTGGCACCCAACCCTTCCGTCGCCAGCGAATTTCGTTCGGCCGACTCCACGCGATGGCTGAGGTCCCGCATGTACTTCGCCATGTGGGTCATGTCTTCGCGTGTACGACGATCGGCGTCTGCAACCTCCCCACGCATGGACGAAATCGTCTCTTCAAGGCGCGAGACCGCTGCCTTGTCCGACGAGTTGCCAACAGCAACTTCCATGCTGGCAAGGCGCTTCTGCAGCTGCTGCAGCGACGCCTCCAGCCGCTCGACAGTATCCCGCGACGCCAGCTGCGTGCGCTCGGCATCTGCCGACACCAGGCGGTTCTGCAACTGGCCGAGCGCCACTTCCAGCCGCCCGATCGACTCCTGCCCTGGCCAACTGGCCTGGCCATCCTCGATGTCCGACAGGCGTTGCTGCACGCTGCGCACGGACGCCTCAAGGCTCTCGAACACCTTGGACTGATCTCGCGCGGACTGGGCAAGCGCGTCGGCAGCACTCGAGAAAGCCGCATCCGCAAGCTGCTTGACGCGCTCAGCGGCATCGATCCGCTCCTGCATCGAGGCAACCGACTGGTTCACCGACTGGATGGCCTGCTCGGCGCGCACTTCGGTCCGCTCGACGCGATCGCCAAGATCACGGACGGAGTTCGCCAGCGCGGCAAGATCGGCAACACCGCGCGGCATGTCGACCGGCGCCATCTGAGGACGCAAGGGTTCGGGACGACGCAGCAGCGCCTCCTGCCCGCCAGGCACCGCTTGGGGATAGGACGCCGGCTGCGGCGCGTACGCAAGCGCCGTGGCCTGGCCACCAAAGGCCTCAGGATAGGCTTGAGCCAGAGCCTGCGGATACCGACCGGACGGCCCCTGCGAGAAAGCCTGCGAAGACACAGGCGCACGCAGGTTCGCGTCGGTGGGAGGCCCATAGGCATCGGCCTGCGGATAGACTTGCGCTTGCGATTGCGGATAGCCGGTCGGCGGACCGCCGCGACCCTCCATGATCAGCCCGGACAACCACTCCCCGAGACTGACACCAGCGCGTCGTGCCGCCTGCTGGGCGAACTCACGCGCTTCCGCTTCGATACCTTTGACATTCCATGGGACGCCGGGCCGCATTCGAATCATTTCCCCCGAATTTGAACCAACGTTAGAAAGCGCGAATCCGGCTGTAAAGAATGG
>JBEIFU010000131.1:0-7189 GCA_040382295.1 Alphaproteobacteria bacterium | reverse complement strand
GGCGAATTCATCGGTGCCTGCGCGCGTCGTCTCGGCATTGGCCGGCGCCGCCTCAGCTGCCCTTGGATTGTCGCCTGCCTTGCGATTCCCCGCGAGGAAGCCGCGTGCGAGCGGGCTCCAGGGGATCACGCCGATGCCTTCTGACTGGCAGAGTGGCAGCATCTCGCGTTCTTCTTCCCTGTAGAGGAGATTGTAGTGCGGCTGCATCGACACGAAGCGCTCCAGCGAGCCTTCACGCTGCAGGCCCAGCATTTTCATGAACTGCCAGGCGTGCATCGAGGATGCGCCGATATAGAGCGCCTTGCCGGCCCGGACGACGTCGTTGAGGGCGTCGATGGTTTCCTCCATCGGCGTGTCATAGTCGAAGCGATGGATCTGGTAGAGGTCGACGTAGTCGGTTCCCAGCCGCTTCAGGCTGGCGTCGATGGCCTGCATGATGTGCTTGCGCGACAGGCCGCGGTCGTTCGGTCCCTTGCCCATGGGATTGTAGACCTTGGTTGCGATCACGAGCTGGTCTCGCGGAGCGAGGTCCTTCAGGGCCTTTCCCGTGACGACCTCGCTCTCGCCCAGGGAGTACATGTCCGCGGTGTCGAAGAAATTGATTCCCGCCTCGATCGCCTGCCTGAAGAAGGGACGAGCCTCGCTCTCGTCCATCACCCAGGGACGCCATTGCTTGCTGCCATAGGTCATGCAGCCGAGGCACAGGCGTGAAACCTTCAGGCCGGATGTGCCCAGACGAACATATTCCATTGGTATTCTCCCTGCCCTTGCCCTTCTGCGGACCAGGCGCGTGTGTATGATACACCACGAACGCCTGCGACCCCATAGTGAGACCCATGCACAGCCTCAATGCACCTCTTGTCGGTCAGTCCGGCTCGGCCGCCCTGCTGGCCACCCCGGCCCTCGTGATCGAGCTCCGCGCGCTCGAACGGAACATCAACGCCATGCAGGGGTTCTGCAACAGCAGAGGCCTCAAGCTGCGGCCTCACGCCAAGACCCACAAGAGCGCCGAGATTGCCCGCCGCCAGATTGCGGCGGGTGCGGTTGGCATTTGCTGCGCCAAGCTAGGTGAGGCGGAGGCCCTCGCGGATGCAGGGATCGACGGCATCCTTGTCACGTCGCCGGTTGTCACGCGGCTGGGCTTTGAAAGGGTGGCGCGGCTGAATGCCCGCCTCGCCGATTTCATGATTGTCGTGGACAGTGCCAATGGCGTCGATGGTCTTGCCAAAGCTGCGGCGGCCTCCGGCAAGGTGGTGAAGGTTCTGCTGGACGTCGATATCGGGCTGCATCGAACGGGCGTGACGCCGGGCGCGCCTGCGATCGAGCTGGCGCGCCGTATTGCAGCCAGCCCCGACCTGTCCTTCCAGGGCCTGCAGGCCTATGCGGGTCACCTGCAACATGTCGAAAGCCATCCTGACCGGCGCGCGCGCAACCTTACCGCCCTGAAGCAGGTCTCGGTGCTGCGCGATGCGCTCGCGGGCGACGGCCTGACCTGCGGCATCATCTCGGGTGGAGGAACAGGCACCTTCACGATCGACGCCGAAGCTGGCGTTTTCACGGAGATCCAGGCCGGGTCCTATGTCTTCATGGACAAGGAATATGGCGCGGTCAAAGGCGAGGATGAGCAGCCTCTGCCCTTCGATACGTCCCTGTTCGTGCAAACCACGGTCATCAGCTCCACAACGCCAGGCCTCGTCACCACGGATGCCGGGCTCAAGTCCTTCGCGACCGAGGCGGGACCTCCGGTCATCGCTTCGGGTGCGTTCGAGGGGGCCAGCTATTTCTTCTTTGGCGACGAGCAGGGTGGCGTGATGCTCGGGGGACCGGAGCGCTCGCTTGTGCCTGGATCCGTTATTCGCTGCATGACGCCACATTGCGACCCGACAGTGAACCTCTATGACCAGTTCCACGTCATCGAGGACGACAGGCTCGCTGCAATCTGGCCGATCGAGGCACGCGGCCGGTCGGCCTGATCAGTCCCGCATGCGGTAGGCCTCGAGGTCCATGAGCGCGTTGTATTCGTGGAAGGTTACGCGCTGGTCCTGCGGAACCTCATGTCCCGAGAGGATCTGGCGATAGACATGCGCGTAGGTCGCGGCTGCTGCAAGGATCGCGCTGACGGGATAGATCACCAGGCGGTAGCCAAGCCGTTCAAGATCCCTGGGTGCGAGGCGCGGTGTCTTTCCGTCCTCGACCATGTTGGCCATCAGTGGCACGCCGCTGAAGCGTTCACCAACCTGCTGCAGTTCCTCGATGCTCTGGGGGGCCTCCACGAAGAGAATGTCGGCTCCGGCGGCTAGGAAGGCGTCTGCGCGCCAAAGCGCTTCGTCCATGCCCATCACGCTGCGCGCGTCGGTGCGGGCAATCACCAGGAAGTCGTTGCTGGTGCGCGCGGCGACCGCGGTTCGGATCCTGGCCACGGCCTCTTCCCGTCCGACCAGTTCCTTGCCATCCATATGGCCGCAGCGCTTGGGCAGGACCTGGTCCTCGAGCTGGATGGCCGCGGCACCGGCCTGCTCGTAGGCCTGCACCATCCGCTCGATATTGGCGGAGCCGCCATGACCGTTGTCGCCGTCGGCAATCAGGGGTACGGGGGTGGCAGCCGGTACGAGGGCACGCACCCGCTCCATCATCTCGGTGGCGCTGACGATTCCGATATCGGGGACACCGAGGAGAGATCCTGCGACGCCGAACCCGGTCATGTAGACAGCCTCGGCGCCGGCGCGCACGGCCTGTCGCGCGCTCAGGCCATCGTGGACACCCGGGGCTACCACGATGCCTTTCTGCAGCAGCGGGCGCAGACTGGTCTGGCTACTCATCATCCTTGATGACATCGGGGACCCTTTCCTCGGCCGGGATGGCGTACGTTCCCTTGAGCCAGCGCGAGAGGTCCACGTCGGCGCATCTGCGCGAACAGAAGGGACGGAATTTGGGCTCTGCGGGCTGGCGGCAGATCGGGCAATGGGCAGCTGCCTTGGTCATGTGTCTGCTCCCACGTCGAACTGGGACCGGCTGAAACCTGGCCTTCCCTCGAAACGCAGGCCCGCTGGCGCGTGGCGCCGCAGGCGCTGCATAAACTCGGGCCCCTGCCCTTCGATCCAGCGCACGACTTCCGGCGCGGCGACGGCAACCAGCTTGAGGCCAGGGCGCGCTCGGCCTTCGCGCTGCACGCGGCGCAGCAGCTCGGCTGCGACCGTTACCACGGTCTTGAGGCGGCCATGCCCGTGGCAAGGCTCGCAATGTTCCGTGAACAGCTTGACCAGGGGCTCGCGCACGCGCTTGCGTGTCATTTCAACGAGGCCGAAGGCGGACATCGGAAGGATCTGGGTTGGCGTCCGGTCACGGGACACGCTGTCGGCCAGAACGGTCAGAACCTGGGCGATGTGCTCGGGCTCGTTGAGGTGGATGAAGTCGATGACTATCAATCCCCCGATACCTCGCAGGCGCAGCTGGCGCCCGATCTCTGCCGCCGCCTCGAGGTTGGTGCGCAGCGATGTCTCCTCGAGGCCGGTTGCCTCGGTGTAGCTGCCCGAGTTCACATCGACCGAGGTGAGCGCCTCGGTTCCCTCGAGCGTGATCCAGCCGCCGGATGGCAAGCGGACGCGGGGCTGGAGAAGCGCCTCGATTTCGGCCTCGATACCGTAGGCGTCGAAGATTGCACCAGGGCCGTTGTGAATCTGGATTTTCGGCAGCGCCTCGGGCATGGCGCGCTGTGCGTAGGCGCGTGCGCGGATTGCCGCTTCCGGGTCATCGATGATGATGCGGATCGTTGCATCGTCAACACCGTCGCGCAAGGTGCGTTCGACGGGATCAAGGTCGTGATAGACGGTGGCCGGCACCTTGGCCATGCGCTTGCGGCCCTGGATTGCCTGCCACTCCTCGCCGAGGCGCGCGATGTCGGTTGCGATGTCTTCCCGCGTGGCCATCAGTGCTGCGGTGCGCACTATGAAGCCTGCGCCGACGGGAACGCGGGGATCGCCGGACACGATCTCGTTGACGATCGAGGTCAAGCGACGGCGCTCGGCTTCGTCCTCGATGCGGCGGGAAAGCGCAACGCCCGACTGGTTGGGAACCATCACCACCATTCGGCCAGCCAGCGTCACGTTGGCGGAGAGGCGTGCGCCTTTCTCGCTGATCGGGTCCTTGATGACCTGAACCAGGACGGCGTCGCCTTCGCGTACGCATTTCGTGATGCAGGGCTGGTCCATGAAGCTCGGGAGGTCCGCGAGGCAGCGGGCTTCCCTGGCGGCGAGAAAACCTGCCCGCTCGAGGCCGAGGTCCACGAAGGCAGCCTGCATGCCTGGCAAGACGCGTTGCACGCGGCCAATCATGATGTTGCCGAGCAAGCGGTGTCCGAACCGCCCGCCGCGGTGTGCGTCGTCGTCGGAGGTTGTGCGCTCGAAGAAGACTTCGCTCAGGCGCTCCTGTTCAATGAAAGCGACGCGCGTTTCGGCAGGACTTACATTGATCAGTATTTCAGAGGCCATTCGGTTCCAACGCGTTCCAGCACGTCAGTCTAGCAGGTTCAGACGGCATCGCACGCTTTTAGCATCTGATAGGTTTCCGTTAGCGGCAACCCGACGATGTTCGAATAGGATCCACCGATGAACCGGACGAATATTGCCGCCCGGCCCTGGATCGCGTAGCCGCCAGCCTTGCCCAGGCCTTCGCCCGACTGAACGTACTGCTGGATCTCAGACCGTTCCAGCCTGCGAAAAGCGACGTGGGTTTCGCAGGTGCGCTCGCGTATCCGGCCGTCGCGACCGATCACGACCACGGCGGTCATCACCCGATGACGTCTGCCCGACAGCAAGCGAAGGCAGGCTTCCACCGCTTCCCCGGTTTCTGCCTTTGGAAGGATGCGGCGGCCGCAGGCGACAACGGTGTCTGCCGCAAGGATGCAGGCGTCAGCGCCGCTCCCCATGCGCGACTGGACGGCCAGGGCCTTGGCCTTGGCTACGCGCATGGCGTGGGGCCTTGGCAATTCCTGGTCAAGGACCGTCTCGTCAATGTCTGCAGGCTCCACGGCATCCGGGCGAAGGCCTATCTGCTCGAGAAGGGCAAGGCGCCTGGGGCTGGCGCTGGCAAGGATGAGCCGGGGACGGGTCACTATTTGCTGCGATAGACGATCCGGCCCTTTGTCAGATCGTAGGGTGTCATTTCGACTGTCACCTTGTCGCCGGCGAGCACGCGGATGCGGTTCTTGCGCATCTTGCCGGCCGTGTGGGCGATGACAACATGGTCATTGTCGAGCTTGACCCGGAATGTCGCGTTCGGCAGCAATTCAATCACGGTGCCTTCGAAACTAAGGAGTTCTTCTTTCATTCAGTGGTCGCTCGATCTCTTCGTCAAATGCTTGCGCTGGGCAGACCGTCGGTCTTCCTGCGGCAGAGGGGCGGGAGAATGGCAGCGAAATCCATAAAATCAAGGTGGCAAAAGGCCTAGGGGCCTGTACCCGGGCGGTCGGCAAAGTGTTCCTTGATGAATCTGAGGATATTGTCTCTCGCATCGCGGAAAGCGGCCAGCCTTTGCTCGCGCGAGCCCTCGCAGGCGCTGGGATCCGGTATCTTCCAGTATTCGACCTCCACAGCCATCGCGCGGGTGAGTTCCAGAGCCTTGTGACGCGCCTGGGGGCTCAGGGTCACGATCAGGTCGAACGAGGTGTCTGCAAGCGTCTCGAAGGACTTGGGCTGAAAGTGTGACAAATCGATACCGATCTCATCCATCACTGCGACTGCCAAGGGATCGAGCGTTCCTGCCCGGACGCCGCATGACTCGACATAAACCCTGGTGCCGTAGAGATGCTTCATCAACGCGGCAGCCATCGGCGAGCGAATGGCATTGAGGGAACAGGCGAACAGCACCGCACCCGGCAGGTCCTCGCCATTTGGTCCGGCCACGTTCATGTCAGACCTTCATCCGCAGAGCGCAAATGAGGGTGAACAGACGACGGGCTGTGTCGTGATCAACCGTGATCTTGCCGTTGAGACGGTCCCGCAAAACCTGGGACCCCTCGTCGTGCAACCCTCGGCGTCCCATGTCGATGGCCTCGATCTGCATGGGTGAGGCAGTGCGGATCGCCTGGTAGTAGGTTTCGCAGACAACGAAGTAGTCGCGGATCACACGCTTGAGCGGGGTCAGGGAAAGAACATGGGTGACCTGCGCATCGCCAGCGTCGTGCGCAATCTGAAACACGAGCCTGTTTTCCTGCAGGCTGAGACGAAGTCGCCATGGGCCACCCTCGAGACCCGTTGGTAAAAACCGGTTTTCTTCCAGAAGGTCGAAGATGGCGATCTGTCGCTCGTGTTCCACGTCCGGACCGCGATGAGCAATGCTGTCTGGATCGAGATCGATGGCAACAAGGCGTGCCAGAAGGATGCTGTCTTCCTCGCCGGTCACTGTTTCAGCCTCAGGCGCACGGACAGGGCGTGGGCGTCAAGCCCCTCGGCATCCGCGATACTGATGGCGCTGGGCCCGATCGCCTCCAGCGTGGCAGCCGGTGTCGAGAGGATTGTGGTCCGCTTCATGAAATCCAGCACCGAGAGGCCGGAGGAGAAGCGAGCCGCGCCGGATGTCGGAAGGACGTGGTTCGGGCCGCCCACATAATCGCCAATGGCCTCAGGTGTCGTTGCCCCGATGAAAATGGCACCTGCGTGACGAATGCTTGCGGCCAGACTGTGGGGCTGGGCCGTGCAGAGCTGCAGGTGCTCGGGCGCCACGCGATTGGCAATGTCCACGGCTTCGTCGAGGGAGCGCACGACGATGATGCCACCGTGCCTGGACCAGCTTTCAGCTGCAATCGTTGCGCGGCCGAGCCGGCCCAACAGGTTGTCAACACTCTGGCTGACAGATCGGGCGAAGGAGGCGCTGTCGGTCAGGAGGATGCTTTGTGCTTGCGTATCGTGTTCGGCTTGCGCGAGGAGATCGGCTGCGATCCATTCAGGATCGTTTGCTGCGTCTGCGATGACAAGGACCTCGGAGGGACCGGCGATCGAGTCGATGCCAACACGCCCGAAGACCTGGCGCTTGGCTTCGGCAACCCAGGCGTTTCCGGGACCTACGATCTTGTCCACTGGCTTGATCGAGGCGGTGCCGAAGGCAAGGGCGGCAACGGCCTGCGCGCCACCAATGCGCCAGATCTCGCGGATACCACACAGGCGGGCGGCTGCCAGCACCAGCGGGTTGACGC
>JBEIFU010000130.1:0-7234 GCA_040382295.1 Alphaproteobacteria bacterium | reverse complement strand
GATCAAGGTCGAGTATGATGGTCAAATCAGGCTCCGCCTCACCCATGACCAGCTTATGAAGCCGACGGACAAGTTCCCTGTCCATGCCCCCGGCATAGGCCTGGTAGGCGAGCGTGGAGTCGGCAAATCGGTCACAAATGATGTGCTGTCCTTGCCCGAGTGCAGGCTCAATCACCTTGTCCCAATGGTCTACCCGCGCCGCATAGAACAGCAACGTCTCGGACAAAGGCGACCAGCGCTCCGCGCCGCCTGTGACTAGCAAGCGCCTGATTTCCTCACCACCCGGTGATCCGCCGGGCTCGCGAGTCAGCCTGTGACGAATGTTGCGCCTCGCCAGCTCCTCCGACAGAAGACGGATCTGCGTCGACTTTCCGGAGCCTTCTCCGCCTTCGAAGGTGATGAACGAGCCTCGGCTCATGGCAGGTTTTGCGTGCTGGGCTCAACCGGCCGATTGATACTCTCAGGCTTGGCAGGCTCGGAGAATATCCCCTTGAGGCCAAGCGCCGCCCGCGAGACCAGGCCTCCCTCAGGGACGTCTGCGCCGGCTGCCACCGGGACCTGCAACTCCGGAAGGCCGACAATGCTGATGCGAACCTGACCAACGACCTGTCCCTTGCGAACCGGAGCAGACAGCGGCGCATCGTAGGTGAGAACGGCCTTCATGCTGTCCCGCTGATCGCGCCGCATCAGGACGGTGAGCGGCGCCGCCGTCACCAGCGGCACGCTCGCCTGGTCCCCGCCCCACACGGGCGCCTTGTCAACCACCGCCCCGGCCGCAAACAGCGGATAGGGTTTGAACTCGCGGAAACCGATATCCATGAGACGTTTGGCTTCCATGGCTCGGGCTGCTTCGCTCGGCAGGCCGTTGATGACAAGAATAAGCCGACGGTCGTCTCGCACAGCCGACCCTACCAGGCCGTATCCAGATACCGACGTATGCCCCGTTTTCAACCCGTCTGCCCCGGGGTATGTCCCAAGCAGGGGGTTCCTGTTCGCCTGCCGAATCCGGTTCCAGGTGAACTCCCGCTCCGAGTAGAGCCGATAATATTCGGGATACTCCCGGATCAGGTAGGCCGCCAGGATCGCCAGATCATGCGCGGTCACTTTCATTTCCGGGTGCGGCAGGCCACTCGCATTACGGAAGACCGAGTTCTTCAGCCCGATGCGGCGCGCTTCGGCATTCATCAGTTCAGCGAACGCCTCTTCACTACCGGAAAAATGCTCTGCCACGACAGTGCACGCGTCATTGCCGGACTGGATGATGATGCCACGCAACAGGTCTTCGACACGGATCTGGGAGCCGATGCTCACAAACATCTTGGAGGAGGCTGTCTTTCCAGCGACCGACAGCCGCCAGGCGCGCTCTGACACCGTGAACGTGTCATCAAGCTTCAGTTCGCCCCGTTTCAGGCGCTCGAAAATGACAGCGGCGGTCATCAGCTTTGCCATGGAGGCTGGCGCCATTTCCTGATCGCCGGCCTTCGAGAACATCAGCGTCCCCGTGTCGTAGTCCATGATGACGGCGTAGGGTGCCGTTGTCTGGAGCGAAAGAGGATCCTCTGACGCAGATGCCGCGGCAAGAACCACGTGGCCGAAGCATGCGAATGCGAGGATGCTGATCCAGATGCGAATTCGAGCTCTCATGACGTTATCACTCGACAATGATCTGCGCTCCGTTCTGGCCGGAGCCGATGACACGGTCCAGCATCCTGTCAGCTTCATCCACCGCGTTGAAGGGCCCGAAGCGGACCCTGTGCATTGGCTTGCCGTTCAGAAGGACGGTCGAAAGGCTGGCACTACCAAGAGATGAGAGCGTTCCAGCAAGCCGCGTCGCATTCGACTGGATCGTGAAGGACCCAACCTGCACCCAAAGGCGTGTCGAGGCCGGAACAGCCTGTCGCGTGACCACGCCGTCCGGTTCCCCGGAACCCTGATCTGCCTCTGGACCCGCTGCTGGTGGCGCGATTGGACGGGGCGCAGGCGCCGCAAGCGCAGCCGTGGCGCCGGCCGGAGGAGGCAGTTGCGTCGCAGCCACCGACGTGACAGGGGCCGCCTTGGCATCAGGCAAGCGTGAATGACCATCGATGTCCGCAGACTGGGTCGGGTCTGCCACGCGCCCGCGGCCCTCATACTGGACGCGGACCCGCGCCGTCCCATTCCTCTGAAAACCCAGCAAATCGGCCGCCCGCTTGGACACATCGAGGATGCGGCCCCGGGAATATGGTCCCCGGTCATTCACCCGCAGCCGCATCGAGCGACCATTCTCGAGATTGGTCACCCGAACGATCGATGGCAATGGCAGGGTACGGTGTGCGGCCGTCAGGGCCTGCATGTTGTAGACTTCACCATTCGCCGTCTGCTTGCCGTGAAAATCCTCGCCATACCAGGACGCAACACCTGTTTCGTCGTAGAAAGGGTCCTCCTTCGGATAATACCAGACACCATTGATGGTGTAGGGATTTCCGACCTTGTAGGTACCCACGGGCTTGTCAGCGATGCGCGGCGCACACGCCGCGACGACCAGCACCAAAGCGAGAACCAATGCAGCGCAACAGCGTTTCATTCGTCCCTCCATCCTGCGTGCGTCGAACCGGACGGGACTATGTCACTCCTGCACCCGCCGGGGCAATCGGGACCTCGTGAACACGCGAGACTATTGCGCGTCGCAGCCCGCGATAACGGCAAGAAAATCCGTTGCCTTCAGGCTGGCGCCACCGACCAGAACCCCGTCCACACCAGGGGCATGAAGGATCTCGGTCGCATTGGAGGGTTTAACGGACCCGCCATAAAGGATTCGGAGGGGCGTGGCTGTGCCGAACCGCGACTGAACTGTTGCCCGGATGAATTCATGAGTGTCGACGATGTCGCTCGTTTGGGCGGTCTTTCCCGTACCAATCGCCCAGATGGGTTCGTAGGCGATGACGATCGGGAACCCCAGCAGATCTTCAGGAAGACTCCCTGCCAGCTGCTCAGCCAGCACACTGCGGGTCAAACCCCGTTCATGGGCCGCTTCGTTCTCGCCGATGCAGATGATCGGAAAGAGACCGGCACGCAGGGCTGCCCTGACCTGGGCTGCCACGTGAGCGCTTGTCTCGCCATGGTCGCTTCGACGCTCCGAGTGCCCGACGATGACATGGCTGGCGCCCGCGTCGCGGATCATTTCCGCACTGATGTCGCCCGTGTGCGCACCTGACGCAGCGGCATGACAACACTGTCCCCCCAGCATGATGCCAGACCCTTCAAGCAGTCTGGCAAAGGGAGCAAGGAGGGTGGCAGGCGGGCAGACCAGGACTTCCGCAGCCGCCGGGGTCTTCCGCAGACCCGCCATCACCTCGCCGATGACCGCAGTTGAAGACTGCACGCCGTTCATTTTCCAGTTGCCGGCAACCAGTTTCATCTCTGTCCTCCCGCTCCTTGGCCGCCGGGAGATACAGCCAAACCGGCAGGTCATAAAGCCCCCGGTGGCCGGTCTTCGGCTTGCAGGCGATCAGGGGGCTCTCTATTATCCCCAGACGTGCATCAGGAGCGGCTCACGTCGCCTCCCCCCAAGCCCCACCAACCCGAAGAGCCCGGTCACCCGTCTGTCATGCTTGAGAAAATTAGAGAGGCCTCCAAAGGCTGGTTCGCCGGGATCCTGATCCTTGCATTGGTTGGAAGCGTCGGCCTGTGGGGTGTTTCTGACATGCTCAACCTCACCGAGCAGCCCAGGATCGCCCGCGTGGGCGATCAGGATGTCACACCGGATGCCTTCCAGCGGGAGTTCCAACGCTTCCTGTCTCAAATGACGCGTGCCACGGGGAATGAAATGACCACCGAGCAGGCCAAGGCCGAAGGTCTCGACAGGGTCGCCCTCGACCGTCACCTCGACCGCCTCGCCCTGTCGCAGATCGCGACTGATATGAAGTTGACGATCTCGCCGCCTCAGGTCGTCGAGGCGCTGCGGCCGGTTCGCGGTGTTGTCGATAGCGCCGGCAAGCTCGTCCCCGGCGCGATCGCGCAACTGGCGCAATCGAACAACCTGTCGGAAGCCGACTTCGTGGCGCTCATCCAGTCCGACCTGGTCAGGGAGCAGCTTCTGCGCAGCGTCGCCGGTGGTGTCGGCATGCCCGTGGGCATGCAACGCGCTCTGGACTTGTTCCGCCTCGAAAGACGCGTGGCGCAGTACCTGATCGTTGACCCTTCGCGCGCCGGGAATGTTGGCACGCCGGATGACAAGGCGTTGAAAGCCTATTTCGACGAGAACGCCCTCCAGCGCTACGCGATTCCCGAGCACCGGAACGTTGTCTTCATCGCCCTGCGTCCCGACGATGTCGCAAAGAAAATCACCGTGCCCGACGCCGACATCGCGAAGCTCTACGAAGCCAATCGCAAGCGATACGAGGTTCCGGAAAAACGGGTCTTTGACCAGATCCGCTTCAAGTCCGAGGCAGAAGCAAAGGCAGGCCAGGCACGCTTGGATGCCGGCGAAACCTTCGAAGCAGTCGCAAAGTCGCAGGGTTTTGCCCCGACCGATATCGCCATCGGTGAAATCGCACGCGGCGACAAGAGCGTTCCGGACCAGGCCTTCGAGATCGCCGAAGGGAAAACCACTCCAGCGCTGAAGAACTCCTTCGGCCTGTGGGTCATCCTTCGTGCGACGTCGATCACGCCGGGGTCCACCAGAACACTTGCCGAGGCAACCGAAGAAATTCGCAAGGCGATCGTCGACACGAAGGTCAAGGAAGAGATCTTCGAGTTCGCCAACCAGCTTGAAGACACCATTGGCGAAGGCGCCACGCTGGAGGAAGCCGCAGGGCGCCTGAAACTGCAATTGGAGAGCGCCATCATCACCCGCGAGGGCGACAATCTGGCAGGCGATCCAGTGACGACCCTTCCCGCTGGAAACTTCCTGCGACAGGCCTTCGACGCGGAACAGGGAAATGATCCCGAATTGCAGCAGACGCCGGAGGGTGTCTACTACATGTTCAGGGTCGACCGCGTGACCCCCGTGACCAAGAAGGATTTTGTGGCCGTGAAGGCAGACGTATTGCGAGACTGGACCGATGCCCAGGTTTCCAAGCGCCTCGACGCAGTCGCAGCCGACATCTTGAAACGCGCCCGCGCTGGCGAGAAGCTTGAAGCCATTGCCGCGAGCCAGGGACTGAGCCTCGTGACATCCGACCCTCTCCCCCGCTTCGGCAAGACGGCCGTGCTCGGTGAGGCCACGATCACCTCCGTCTCCAACACGAAGAAGGGTGACTTGTTCTCGGGTCCCGTCGCGTTTGGAAAGGGCGTCGTCGTCGGACGTGTCACGGACATACAGTTCCAGGATGAGCCCGCGGATTCACCTCTCAAGTCCGCTTATGGCCAGCGCCTGCTGCAGGTCTTTGTCAGCGACTTTGTTGAGCAATTCGAAGCCGGTGCCCGCGCACAGGTAGGGTCAGAGATCGACGAGAAGCGTTTCCAGGCCTTCCGAAACAACGAATGATGCTCAGCGTTCCGTCCTTCGAGGCGTTTCGGAAGGGCTACGCGGCAGGCCAGCCTCAGATCGTCTATCGGACGCTCGTTGCCGACCTGGACACGCCGGTATCTGCCTGGCTGAAGCTAGCCGGTAACGACCCTTATGCTTTCCTTCTTGAAAGTGTCCAGGGCGGCGAGGTTCGCGGACGCTATTCGATCATCGGCCTCAAGCCTGACTTGATCTGGAGATGCCGCAGCGGCATCGCAGAGCTGCGCACCCACGACGGCGGACCGTTCGTTCAGGAACGTGAAAAACCCCTGACCTCCCTGCGCGCGCTGCTGGACACCGTTCGAGTGGAAATTCCGAACGGACTGCCGCCCATGACGTCAGGCCTCTTTGGATACATGGGGCATGACATGGTTCGCCTCATGGAAACCCTGCCCTCGCCGAATGCCGACCCGCTGGGCCTTCCCGATGCGCAACTCGTTCGGCCAACGGTCGTCGCCATCTTCGACTCCGTCAGGGCGAACATCGTTATTGCCACGCCCTGTTTTCCGCGCACAGAGCTGGATGCCGCCGCAGCCTATCAGCGTGCGGGCGAACGCCTCTCGGCCGTTGCCGCCGACTTTGCGCGCAATGCACCCTGGCCTGCAACGGATAGTCCAAGCCCAGTCGACCCGGGCCCGCCTGAATCCAATACAACCCATGCGGACTACCTCGCACTCGTTGCGAAGGCGAAGGAATACATTCTTGCCGGCGACATTTTCCAGGTTGTGCCGAGCCAGAGATTCCGCCGCCGATTTGAGCTGCACCCATTCCAGCTCTACCGCGCCCTGCGCCGGCTGAACCCGTCACCATACCTCTATTTCCTGAATTATCCGGGGTTCTCGGTCGTGGGCTCAAGCCCGGAGATCCTTGTGCGCGTGCGCGATGGCGCCGTCACCATCCGACCCATCGCTGGCACCATCCGTCGCGGAGAGACACCTGAAGAAGACAGGGTACTTGCCCAGACGCTACTGGGAGATCCCAAGGAACGCGCTGAGCATCTGATGCTGCTTGACCTGGGGCGGAACGATGTCGGGCGCGTAGCGGAAACGGGAAGCGTGAAGGTCACCGAGCAGTTTGTCATCGAGAAATACAGTCACGTGCAGCACATCGTCTCCAATGTTCAGGGCGACCTGCGCAGGGACAAGGATGTCCTTGACGCACTCATCGCAGGCTTTCCAAACGGAACCACAAGCGGTGCGCCGAAGATCCGTGCACTTGAGATCATCGATGAACTCGAGCGGGAAAAGCGCGGCATCTATGGCGGGGCCGTAGGCTACTTTTCTGCAGCCGGCAACATGGACATGTGCATCGCGCTTCGGACGGCGATCGTTAGGGATGGCATGATGTATGTTCAGGCCGGTGGCGGCGTCGTGGCCGACAGCGACCCGCAAGCTGAGTACATGGAGACGGTGTTCAAATCGAAGGCTCTGTTTGCGGCAGCAGACGAGGCGTATCGCCTCGTCGAGAGCATCGACGCTCGCTGAGCAATCATCTGCTTGAAAAAGAAAATGGGCCGGCTCTTTCAAGCCGACCCATGCTTGCTGATGCGAGGACGTGTGGCCTCAGGCAACCTGATAGCCGAGAACAGCCTTGACCTCGAGGAATTCCTTGAAGCCGTGCTCACCCCATTCGCGACCTGTACCAGACTGCTTGTAACCACCGAACGGCGCACCGAAGTCGGCCCCGGCACCGTTCAGGTGCACGTTTCCGGTCCGCAGCCGTGATGCCACCTTGCGTGCGTGGTCG
>JBEIFU010000129.1:0-7262 GCA_040382295.1 Alphaproteobacteria bacterium | reverse complement strand
CTGCGTGCCGTTGATGAGGGCCAGGCCTTCCTTGGCTTCGAGCTTGAGCGGCTCGAGGCCTGCGCGCGCGAGGGCGTCGGCGGCGGACATCTCGTAGCCGCGATAGCGCACGCGCCCGACACCGATCAGCGCGCAGGAGAGATGGGCGAGCGGCGCGAGATCGCCCGATGCGCCCACCGATCCCTTCACCGGGATATGCGGCAGGAGATCGTAGTCGAGGAACCTCTTCAGGCGGTCGATCACTTCCCAGCGCACGGCCGAGAAGCCGCGCGCGAGGCCGAGGATCTTCAGCGTGAGGATGAGGCGCACCGTCTTGTCGCCCAGCGCCTCGCCCGTGCCGGTCGCGTGGCTGAGCACCAGGTTTCGCTGGAGTTCGTCAAGCTTGTCTTTCGGAACGCGCGTTGTGGCCAGCTGACCGAAGCCGGTGTTGATGCCGTAGACGGGTTCGTCTTTCGCGAGGATTGCCTCGACCACCTTGCGCGAGGCCTCAACGCCCGCGCGACAAGCGGGGTCGAGGGTGAAGGGCTGCTTCTCGCGCGCGATCTTGCGCAGGGAGACGAGGTCGGCCTTGCCCGGGGTCAACTTCGTCATCAGCGCACCATTGGAAGGTCAAGGCCCTGTTCGCGGGCGCAAGCGATGGCCTCTTCGTAGCCGGCATCGGCGTGGCGCATCACGCCGGTGGCCGGGTCATTCCAGAGCACGCGGGCGATGCGGCGGGCGGCGTCCTGTGTTCCGTCGCAGACGATCACCATGCCGGAGTGCTGCGAGAAGCCCATCCCGACGCCACCGCCGTGGTGGAGCGAGACCCAGGTGGCGCCGCTCGCGCAGTTCAGGAGCGCGTTGAGGAGCGGCCAGTCCGAGACGGCGTCGGAGCCGTCCTTCATGGCCTCGGTTTCGCGGTTGGGACTGGAGACAGAACCGCTGTCAAGATGGTCGCGACCGATGACGATGGGCGCTTTCAGTTCGCCCTTCGCCACCATCTCGTTGAAGGCGAGGCCCAGCCTGTGACGGTCGCCGAGGCCCACCCAGCAGATCCGTGCGGGCAGGCCCTGGAAGCGGATGCGCTTGCCGGCCATGTCGAGCCAGTTCATGAGGTGGCGATCGTGCGGCATGAGCTCGCGCACCTTCGCGTCTGTCTTCGCAATGTCCTCGGGATCGCCGGAGAGCGCGGCCCAGCGGAAGGGCCCTACCCCGCGGCAGAAAAGCGGCCGGATATAGGCGGGCACGAAGCCCGGGAAGTCGAAGGCATTCGCTACGCCTTCATCCTTGGCGACCTGGCGGATGTTGTTACCGTAGTCGAAGGTGGGAACGCCCGCCTTCGCGAAGGCGAGCATCGCCTCGACATGCTCGCGGATCGAGGCCCGCGCGGCGCGGTCGACCGCTTTGGGATCGCTGGCGATGCGGCTTTCCCATTGCTCAACCGTCCATCCCTTGGGGCAGTAGCCGTTGACGGTGTCGTGGGCCGAGGTCTGGTCTGTGACCATGTCGGGCTTCACGCCACGGCGGACGAGTTCCGGGTAGATCTCGGCGGCATTGCCGAGCAAGCCGACAGACAGGGCCTTCTTCTCGCGGCAGGATTTCTCGATCATGGCCAGCGCCTCGTCGAGCGAGGCTGTCCAGGTGTCGAGATACTTCGTCTCGAGGCGTTTCTCGATACGGCTCTGCCGACATTCGACGAGCAGGATCGAGGCACCGGCCATGGTGCCCGCCAGCGCCTGCGCGCCACCCATGCCACCGAGGCCGGCCGTGAGGATCCACCGGCCCGCAAGGTCGCCGCCATAGTGCTTGCGACCGGCCTCGACAAAGGTCTCGTAAGTGCCCTGCACGATGCCCTGGCTGCCGATATAGATCCACGAGCCCGCTGTCATCTGGCCGTACATCATGAGGCCTTTGCGATCGAGCTCGTTGAAATGGGACCAGGTTGCCCAATGCGGCACGAGGTTCGAGTTGGCAATCAGAACGCGGGGTGCATCGTCGTGGGTCGGAAAGATGCCGACGGGCTTGCCGGACTGGACCAGGAGGGTCTGGTTCTCCTCGAGCCTCCGCAGCGCGTCGACGATTGCATCAAAGGACGCCCAGTCGCGCGCGGCGCGGCCGATACCGCCGTAGACCACGAGAGCGTCGGGGTTTTCCGCCACCTCCGGGTCGAGGTTGTTCATCAGCATGCGTAGCGGCGCCTCGGTGGTCCAGTATCTGGCGGTGCGCTCGACCCCACGGGGGCTGCGGATCGTGCGGGCATTTCTGAAACGGTCGGTTGGTGTCATTGCTCTTTCCCAAAACCCAGATCTTACTGCTGCGGCTAGAGGTGGGGACACTACTCCCGAGGACTGCACAGGGCATCAACAAAAATGCGGCTTCATCTCGCAGAGAGCAGATTCGCCTGACCCTTTTTACGGACATCATCCGGGGCCATGGGGCTCCGGCTTCAAACCCTTCGCCAGATCTGCTCGCGAAAATGGATCAGCACCGTGATGCATGCGGCGGCTGCGAAAAAACACCAGACAGATACGAAAACATCGGGCATGACCACATAGGTCAGGAATGCTGCTGCGAAGAGAACACCGCCAAAGACCTGGAGCGTGCGATGGGATGACATTGCAAGCGCCAGTGTAGTCGCTGTCAGATACACCGTGCCTGCGAACAACGGCGCGTCAACCTGCGTGCGATAAAGGATGTGGTGGCCGCTTATATAGCCTTCATTGCGCAAGGTCAGTAACTGCACCAGAAAGAAGGAAGCGACTGCTACGCCGCACAGGCCACAACCGAACATGACTCCACGGCGCCAGGTCACTGGCTCCATCAAAAAAGCTGCCGCGGGCGTGTAGATCGGCCAGATGACAAGCGCGAATGCAAGGTAGGATTGGGTGAGTATCCAGGGCCAGTGTCCCGTGTCGGTATGGGACAGCGCTAGCCACAGCCCGCCTTCCGATGCCTGCTGTACCGCGAAAAGGATCGGCATGGCTGCGAAGGGTGCCTCGACTGGTGTCCGGTTACCGCGCAGCGCTGCTACGCCTATTCCTGCGGCAATCGCAGCTACCGTGAAGCTTGCTGTCGCTGAAAAACACATTTTCGCCAATCCCTTACGATACGGCGCCTAGCACAGAGTGTTTTCGGCTGCAAAGCAACCCGTCATGGTCAAGGGCCAGCTGGGACGACAAGCGGGCTGCGAACTAACACGTGAGAAGGCGCAGGGCTTCAGAGTATTTCTCCGCGGTCTTCAGCAAAATGTCGGGAGGCAGATGCGGGGCTGGTGCCTTCTTGTTCCAGGGCTGGGACTCAAGCCAGTCGCGCACAAATTGCTTGTCGAAGGACGGCGGACTCATGCCGGCACGATAGGACGCGGCTGGCCAAAACCGGGATGAGTCCGGAGTCAGGATCTCGTCGATGAGAACAACGGTGCCTGCATCATCGACGCCGAACTCGAACTTTGTGTCGGCGATAATGATTCCCTTCGACGCAGCGTAGTTTGCTGCTTCCTGGTAGAGGCGCAGCGATACATCGCGCACCTCCCGGGCGTAGCGTTGGCCAATGATCCGCTCTGCCTCTTCGAAGAGTATGTTCTCATCGTGCTCGCCCGCAGGCGCCTTCGTTGCCGGGGTGAAGATGGGCTCTGGCAACTTGTCCGCCTGCTTCAGGCCTGCGGGCAGCTTGATGCCGCAGACCTTGCCAGTCGCCTGGTACTCTTTCCAGCCGGAACCAACAACGTAACCGCGCACGACGGCCTCGATCATCAAGGGCTTGAGCCTTCGGACGACCATTGCACGCCCTTCCACCTGGCCGCGTTCGGCCGAGGTGACAACAGTCGATGGGTCGGCACCCGTCAAGTGGTTCGGCACCACATGACCGAGACGGGCGAACCAGAAGTTGGACATAGCTGTCAGGACCTGGCCCTTGCCGGGAATGGGGTCGGGGAGGATCACATCGAATGCCGAGAGACGATCTGTCTGAACAACCAACAAACGGTCTTCGCCCACGGCGTAGATGTCCCTCACTTTTCCCCTGTGCAGGAATTGGAGGGACTTGATGTCGGAATAGAGCATGGGGGGCATGTCAGTCACGCTGTACTGGAAGAGTGAGTTGGCCAAGACGATACCGGTAATCCCCCCTTCAAATAAAGCTGCATCGGGGGCAGCTCCCCTGTTATCTCCGGGAAACCCTGCTCCCTGCCAGCCTCTCCTGATGACAGCTGGGCCTGAGATTGAGTCCTCACATGAGGTTGGCTAGAAAATCTCAGACGGTCTTGTCCCCAATGATGAGGAAGAATGATCATGCCCACACCCGATATCAGCCTTGGAAACTGGCTTCTGCAGCGCAGCCTGAGGACACCCAATCGCAGGGCGCTCACATTCGAGGGAACAACCTGGACCTATGGGCAGATGCAGGAGCGCATCGACCGCCTTGCTGCTGCGCTGAAGACAGCCGGTGTGTGCCGGGGAGACCGGGTGGCTTTCATCGGCTTCAACCAGCCTGCCTTTTTCGAGACCATGTTCGCAGCTGCACGGCTCGGTGGCATTTTCGTACCGCTCAACTTCCGCCTGACTGGACCTGAGCTGGATTACATCATCAACGATGCCGGTGTGCACACGCTGGTTGCAGACAGCTCGCATCGCGGCGTCATCGACAGCATTCGCGGGGCGCTTCCCTGCCGACGCTACCTGTCGGCGGACACCGAGGCAGAGGGCTGGACGTCGCTGGCGGCTTTCACGCGAGACCATGCTGCCCTGGACCGCGCCGAGTATGTCGCAGCCGACGAGGTAGCGATCATCATGTACACGTCGGGCACGACCGGTCGCCCCAAGGGCGCCATGCTGACGCATGGAAACCTCTGGTGGAACAACACCATGAACCTGCTCACGAGCGATACCGTCGAGAATGACGTGACGCTTGTGGTGGCGCCGCTTTTTCACATTGGTGGCCTGAACGTGACGACACTGACGGCTTTCATGAAGGGCGCCGAAGTGGTGCTGCAGCGTGGTTTCGACCCGGGGCGCTGGATCGAGGATGTGGTCAAGTACAAGGTTTCAACGGCCTTTGCAGTGCCGGCAATGCTGCTGGCCGTGAGCCAAAATCCGGCGTTTGCCACAAGCGACCTGTCGTGCATGCGGATGATCGTCTGCGGTGGCGCGCCCGTCCCCGAGCCGCTTCTCAAGCTCTATGCCAAGCGCGGGCTTCCGATCAATCAGGGGTATGGCCTGACTGAGACCGCTCCGATGGTGACCTTCCTGACCAGCGAGTGGGGCGAGGCGAAGCTTGGGTCAGCTGGACGACCAGGGTTTTTCGTCGATGTCGCCCTTATGGATGCGGATGGCAAGTTCCTGAAAGAGCCGATGGCGCGTGGAGAAGTGGTCACCCGCGGACCAAACGTGATGAAAGGCTATTGGAACAAGCCAGAGGCCACAGCGGCGGCCATCGATGCGGCTGGCTGGTTCCACACTGGCGATGTCGGGTATGTCGATGCCGACGGGTTCCTCTATATCTGCGATCGTGTGAAAGACATGGTGATCACGGGCGGCGAGAATGTCTATCCGGCCGAGGTTGAAGCGGTGTTCTATGCGCATCCCTCCATCTCGGAGATCGCGATCATCGGACAACCGGATCCAAAGTGGGGCGAGGCTGTGGTGGCCGTCGTGGTGCTTAAGCCAGGTCAGACGCTTTCACTGGAGGAAATGCGGGGCTGGGGTACTGAACGGCTTGCGCGTTACAAGCTGCCGTCACGGCTCGAGATCATCGACGCCATGCCCCGCAATCCGGCTGGCAAGGTTCTGAAGTTCGAACTGCGCAAGCGGGTTGGGGGATAAGCGCCTCATCCAAGAGTGAAGGGGCTGTCGATCTTGGCGAGCTTTGGCAACTTCTGGTCCTTAGCAGACACATGTGCTTGATCGACTGCAACAGGCCATTTGATGCCAAGGTCGGGATCCGCCCAATAAATGCCTGCGTCGCACTCGGGCGCGTAGAAGCCGTCCACCTTGTACATGACGATCGTACCAGGCTCCAGCGTGCAGAAGCCGTGGGCAAAGCCCCGCGGCACAAAGAGCTGGTTTCCTTGGACTGCACTGAGTTCAACGGCGACATGACGGCCGTAGGTTGGTGAGCCCTTGCGGATGTCCACGGCCACATCAATGATGCGACCAGCGACAACCGTAACCAGCTTTGCCTGCGCATGGGGCGGTGACTGGAAGTGTAGCCCACGTACGGTCCCGACATAGGCCGACATCGACATGTTGTCCTGACAAAAATCCGCGTCGAGGGTTCGACGGCTCCATGTCTCCGCAAACCACCCGCGATCATCGCCAAAGCGACGGGGCTGCAACAGCCGGACGTCCGGAATGGCGAGGGTGTTCATTCCGCCCCCCTCTCCTGTAACACGCGGCGCAAGTAGGCACCGTAGTCTGAACTTTTCAAGGCTGCGGCCCGCGCCGCAACCCGCCCGGCGTCAATCCAGCCCTGGTCCAGCGCAATTTCCTCAAGGCAAGCGATATGGAGGCCCGTACGCTGCTGGATCGTGCGAACGAATTCTCCGGCCTGTATGAGGCTGTCATGAGTACCGGCGTCGAGCCAGGCGTAGCCGCGGCTCAATTTGCGGACCTGAAGGTTTCCCTGACGAAGATAGTGGGCGTTGACGTCCGTGATCTCCAATTCTCCGCGCGGAGATGGCTTCATGTTCCGCGCAACATCAACAACGGTGTTGTCGTAGAAGTAGAGACCGATCACTGCCCAGTTCGAGCGCGGCTGCGCAGGCTTCTCGACGATCGATGTGGCCCTGTTTGCTTCATCGAATTCGACTACGCCGTATCGCTCCGGATCCGGCACGTGATAACCGAATACCAGACCTCCCGACTTGATGCTTGCCGCCTCTGCCATGGTTGTATGAAGTCCTTGGCCGAAGATCAGGTTGTCTCCCAACGCGAGTGCAGCTCCGTCCCGTCCGATGTGCTTCTCGCCGATGATAAATGCTTGCGCCAGGCCTTCCGGCCGTGGTTGCTCGGCGTAGGAGAGGCTGATACCGAAGTCCGACCCGTCGCCAAGCACGCGCCGAAAGTTTGGCAGGTCCTGAGGCGTGGAAATGACAAGTATCTCGCGAATGCCTGCCAGCATCAGCGTCGACAAGGGATAGTAGATCTTCGGCTTGTCAAAAACCGGGAGCAGCTGCTTGCTAACCGAAAGCGTCAACGGGTAGAGCCGCGTCCCGTGCCCGCCTGCCAGTATGATACCTTTCACTGCAATCCCTCCAGCATCCGCCTTAACCCATCTTTCCAGTGAGG
>JBEIFU010000128.1:0-7329 GCA_040382295.1 Alphaproteobacteria bacterium | reverse complement strand
GTCGGCAGATGCGGACAAACGCTTGCCCGGCTTCTTGATGGTCTCGATGCCTGCACGCACGACCGCCTGGTCGAATGAAGCCCGCGCCAGGCGGTGCGCCTCATCGGCGGCCCGCATCGCGGCCTCGATCGCGTACGCTGCCGCATGCCCGCTCATATCGCCTGCTGCGTAGCCATAGGGTATCGACCGCACCGGATCGAACCTCACGAACATTGCCTCTACATGCGCGCCGTGCCGGCCTGCAAGGTACATCGCGGCCGCGAGGGTCGCTCCGTCATTGGCTGCGCCCACCAGCGGGGCGAGGATCTTGCGAAATGTCATGATACCACCTTTCCACGCCTACGTTATGTCCCCTTCGCTCAAACCGCCTTGCGCATAATCAATATGGAGATGCGTCTTTGAGAAGCGTCAATGCAGGCGCAGCCCTGCCGTGCATGGTCCGTCTCGAAACCAACGGAGGCCTGCCATATGCCGCGCATGCTACTGCCGCACGATGTCTGGGTGCTTGTAGGGGATGGCCGGAAGGCCCTGTTGCTGCGCAATCATGGGGATGCCGCCTATCCGGACCTTCGTACCAGCGCGATTTTCCATGATGAACCCAATCCTCCTTCATCGGCCCAGGGTACGGATCGCCCGGGTCGCTCCATCGAGCATGCGAGCGGCCGAAGGAGCGGAATGGAGGAAACCGACTTGCATATCCTTGCAGAGCAGCGCTTCGTGCAGAGTGTTGCGGAGGCCCTGAGCGACCGCGTGACAGAGATCGGCGCCCTGGTGGTGGTGGCTCCTCCGCGCACGCTGGCAGCACTGCGCGCGGCATTCAGCAACGGACTGCGCAAGAACATCGTTGCCGAGATCAACAAGGACCTGACGCATCATCCGGTCCATGCCATCGAGCGGATCCTGACAGGCAAACCTCCGACCTAGGACGGCTGCCTCGCAAGGGCACGGGCCGTGTTTACCATGTCCCTTTTTTCTACCGACCAGTAGGTACGATGAGTATCATGCTTCCGGCAGCGTCCTAGTCTATGATCGTACGCATGTCATCTGCTTCCCCCTCGCGTCACCTCCCCTTTGATGCCGTGCTCATGGCCGCCATTCTCGCGCTGGCGCTTGCAATCCTTCTCATCGACCTGTCGACGCCGCACGGCTATACGGTCTGGCTGCTGTACATGCCCCTGTGCGTGGGGGCTGCCTGGCTGCATCATACCCGCGAGGCCATTGCCGGTAGCCTTGTTGCCACACTACTGATCGTGGTAGCTTGGTTTCTTGTGCCTTCCGACGAGTATGGCCTACCGACACTGGTTAGCCGGCTGCTCGAGATTGTGACGGTCTGGACGTCAGTCGCGCTTGTGCTGATACGTCAAAGGGCTGCGCTGGCGACACGCGAGGCCTTCAGTGTCGCGCGCAAGGCGAGCCACAGGCTTAGCGGCATCATCATCAATAATACGGAGGATGCGATCGTCTGTGTTGACGATGCTCACCGGATCACGCTGTTCAACCACGGGGCCGAACGGATGTTTGGTTTCACGCCCGTCGAGGCTGTGGGTCAGGACCTCTCCATTCTTCTGCCAAAGCATGTCGTGGGACACCACAGGAAGCTTGTGCAGGATTTCGCCATGGCGCCCTACCAGTCACGGCGCATGGGCGAACGTGGCACCATCATGGGCCGGCGTCGAGACGGAAGCGAGTTCCCTACCGAGATTACCATCTCCAAGCTTCAGACACCCGAGGGCGTCATCTTCACCGCAATTCTCAGGGACATCAGCCAACGAGTTGCGGCTGAACAGGAATCGAACGAGCAGAGACAGCGGCTGCGCCTCGCGATGCTGGCAGGGCGCATGGGGACATTCGACTTCGATGAAAGTCATGGGCTGGTGCGCGTTGACGAGACCACCCTGCGTTTGCTGCACCTTCCTCTGACGGACACTGATCTGCCCTATTCCACGTTCTTCGACCGAATGCACCCTGACGACAGGGATAGTGTATTTGCTGCCGTCGAGCAGGCGCGCCGCAAAGGCGAGGAGTTCCGGATCGAGTATCGTCTTCTGCTGGAAGACGGCAGCGTGCGTTGGATTGCTGGCCGCGGTTTTGGTCAGGTCGGTGAGAATGGCCAGCCCCGGCGTGTCATGGGCATAACCTATGATATCACGGACCGTGTGACTGCGGAGCGCTCGATCCGGGAGAGCGAGGCCCTCTACCGCAGCACGCTGAAGGCCCTTCCCGCGCTTGTGGCGGTCATCGACTCGCGGGGCTTTCTGTTGTCCATGAACGACTCCTGGATCGCGTTCTCACAGGTTCACCTCATGGGTGAGAGCGAGGGCGCCATGGATGGCAGCCAGCTGCTTGGCAAGGATTACTTCGGGCTTATCAATCGCATATTCAAGTCGGCGGCTGAGGCCGAAACGCCAATCAACGGCATTCGCGAGGTCTTATCAGGCGCGAGGCATTCGTTTAGCTGCGAGGTTGCGGTTGAGGTCGCTGGGGAAGCGCAGTGGTTCCTCATGACCGCTGTACCGCTTGACTACAATGAGCGGGGTGGCGCCGTGATTTCCCATCTCGATATCACGAAGCGCAAGATGGCCGAGGCTCTTGTGTTTGACACAAACAAAGCGCTTGAGGCCCGTGTTGCGGAGCGCACCGCAGCTCTTCGCGAGGAAATCGTACGACGCGAAGCGGCACAGGCGGCCCTCCTGAGGTCACAGAAGCTTCAGGCTGTCGGTGAGCTTGCAGGCGGCATTGCGCACGACTTCAACAATCTTCTTACGGTGATCACGGGCTACCTTGAGCTTTTAAGTTTTCGAACTCTCGATAGTCGCTCGCAGGAACTTGTACTGCGCGCAGATGATGCAGCCAAGATGGGTGCCCGCCTGTCCAGCCGCCTCCTCCTGATTGGCAGGCGCCAGCGACTGGAGCCCGTGTCACTGGATCTCCGCGAAATTGTTCGCAGCATGGTCGAGGTTCTGCGACCTACACTTGGAGATCAGATCGAGATCCGCACAAATCTGGTGGCAGGGCTATGGCCCGTACTGGCAGATCTCAGCGAGCTTGAGAACGCCATTCTGAACCTGGCGATCAATGCGCGGGATGCCATGCCGAATGGTGGAGTTATTGACGTGCAGACATGCAACAAGACTGTCGATGTCAGCGACGCTGATGACGACAACGGGCTGATGAGTGGTGACTATGTGATGCTCTCGATCCGTGACAATGGCCGCGGGATCTCCCAGGATGTTCTTGCGCGTGTGTTCGAGCCCTACTTTTCTACCAAGGAATCTGGACGGGGAACGGGGCTCGGGCTCAGCACGATCTACTATTTCGCGAAACAGTCCGGCGGCCACGTCACCATCGACAGCGAGGTCGGGAAAGGAACCTGTGTTCGCCTGTTTCTGCCGCGATCCATTGCGCCGGTGGCACCAGCTGATCGGCGACAGGCCGTTGGCAGCACAAAAGTAGCTGGCGAATGGGTGCTGGTCGTGGAGGACAACCCGGATGTGCGGGATGTTACGGTGAAGCGTCTCGACATACTGGGCTACAGCGTCCTGATTGCGGACAATGGCAAGGCCGCAATTGAACTTCTGGAACATTCACCCCAAGTCCAGCTGGTTTTTTCAGATGTCGTGATGCCTGGTGGCGTCTCAGGCTTCGATCTGGCACGATGGGTAAAGTCTCACCGCCCTGATGTGAAGATCCTTCTTACATCGGGGTTCACCGGTGCTGCTGGCGCCGATGAGAACAGTTCAGTGGGGCCCGAATTCCCCCTGCTCAAGAAACCCTATGCACTGCCAGAGCTTGCCCGGGCGGTCCGGGAGGCGCTGAGCTAGACGACAGGAAGAGGCCCTTGGAACGCCGCGACATCTCGACCATCGAAGTCAGCGTCGATGACGTCGATCAGTTGTACGAGTCCCTTGATCCGTACCCGTTTCATGACCGGGACCTCGACGCTGACGCCGAGGCCTACATCGTTGGGTGGGCGCGTGAACTTCCGCGCGACCATGCGTTCCGTATCCTCGTGCACCTGCCTCCAGCAGCCATGAACAATCCTGGCGCCGTCGGCCTATCCCGCAGCATGAAGCATTTCTTCGCGCTCAGGGCTGAAGCCATCGAGCGTGACCTGCGCGAGTTGTTTCGGATTGGTCGCATGTCACTGCTTATTGGGGCAGTGGTCCTGGTCGCCTGTGTGGCAGCAGCGCAAAACGCTCATCTTGTGCTGGGTGAAGGCCCGCTGCTGACGGTAACGCGCGAGAGCCTGATCCTCCTGGGGTGGGTCGCAAACTGGCGTCCCCTTGAGATATTTCTCTATGAATGGTGGCCGGTCGCTCGAAGGCGGAACCTCTATCGCCGCCTCTCCGTAGCTGATGTGGAGCTTCGCGAGACGGTCGGCGCGTCGCATCCTGCCTGAGCCCCCTAGCGGCAACTCAGCGCGATGAGCCTTCGTCATCGTCGTTGCGATCGACAATTTCGAGGATGCCCGCGATGCGTGATGTCATAAGGCGCCCTGCCCGATCGATGATGTCGCCGGTACCTTCGATCCGGGCGGCAGCCTCCTGCAGTTCCAGCACCGTCGGTTTAATCGCAAGGATCTGAATGATATCCTCATCAGTCATGTCACCGAGCAGGCGCGTCACGTCGTCGCGCGCGGCCATGGTGGAATGTTGCGAGTTGAGTGGCTGCCTGCCTGTCATGCAGCTGAAACAATCACGCTTCTGGGAGTCGAACCTTGCGCGCTGTCAATGGCGCCTCAGGCCTTCTTCACGTCGGCCGTGAACACATAACCGACCCCACGGACAGTCTTGATCAACCTGGGGTGGTCCGTGTCGCCTTCGATTTTCTTGCGAAGCCTGGCGACCAGCGTGTCGATGGATCGATCAAAGGGCGACCACTCGTTCCCCTTCAATCGGTCCATGATGTGGTCGCGCGACATGACGCGTGCAGGGTTCGAGAGAAACAGGTCGAGGAGGTTGAACTCCGCCGCTGTCAGATCTATGGCGCGTCCGCAGGCATCAAGGAGCTCGCGCCGCGTGCGGGACAGGGTGAAGCCATCGAACATGAGCCTGTCCTTTGGCGGGGCTGCTGGTGCTCCATGATTAGAGGTGTTGTCGTGGTTATAGCGACGCAGCACGGCGCGTACCCGTGCAAGCACTTCACGCAAGTGGAATGGCTTTACAATGAAGTCATCAGCACCCAGCTCCAGCGCGACCACGCGATCGACCGGATCCTGCTTTCCCGAGATCATGACAATGGGGATGTTCTTCGCGGCTCGAACCTCCCGGGCCAAGGCGAAGCCGTCCTGTCCGGGAAGATTGATGTCGAGCGTAACCAGCGAGAACGTGTTGCGCTCCAGATGCATGCGCATTTCTCTTCCATCGCCCGCCTCGGTTACCTGATAGCCTTCCAACTCGAAGAAGGCACGCAGGATCGATCGAACCTCCGGTTCGTCGTCAACAATCAGAACGCTCACTGGGGCGATATTTGTCATCGGATAGTGATGCGATCCTTCATTGGACGACGTCCAGTCATAACGACACAACTGCGCGCTTTGTTACATTTCATTACATGAGTGAAAAGCACTGTTTGCATTGGGCTGCTTTGATTCGCTTCACGCGTTCACCAGTCCAGCCAAGGATCCAACCATGCTTACCAGCGCCCCGCACATTGAAACCGTTGGCCAGTCTTTCAACCGCGCCGGTGGCACATTGCTGCCAGCCAAACGCTTGGATGCCTGTTTCGCGGACGCTCCCTGTCGACAACTCCGACCACATGCGCCATTGTTCGCCGAGGGCGACCCCAAGGTGAATGCCTACAAGATCGAGAGCGGCGTCGTACTTGTCTACAAGATCTTGAATGATGGCGCCCGCCAGATCGTGCGGCTTGCTTTCCCTGGTGACTTCATCGGCCTGGAGTCAGAGGACGCGCACGGCTACGAGGCCCAGACGCTGTCGGCGACGCGTATCCGCTCCCTGCCTACCTCCACGCTGTGGCGACGCGCGATTGAAGACCCTGCCCTCGGCCGGGACATTCTTGAAACCCTTTCCCGCGAGGTCGCAGATGCAAGATGTCATCTGCTAATGATCGGTCGACTTTCGGCGACCAGCCGCGTTGCAACCTTCCTTCTGTCACTTGTCCAAAGGAATGCGCGGCGAGGGCTGGATTCGGTAAATATCCTTTTGGCTGTCCGGCGCAGTGATATCGCGGATTTCCTGTGCCTGTCTGTTGAAACGGTCAGCCGGTCGCTGACTGAACTCAAGATGGCCCACGCCATTAGTCTTCGCGGTTGGCGCAATGTGCGGATCCACGACACCGAACGCCTTGAGGCGCTTGCCGATGGCGAAATGTGGCGCACGGGCGAGGGTCTGAGCCACGCCGCATGAGCCGTAGTGCTCGGAGAGACGAGCAGATACATCAACCGGCGATCTGCAGAGATCGCCGGTATTTTGCAAGCGGCGGCTTTAGCTCACCCCTTAGCGCACTGAGGCTGACCCTGAGCGATTGCGGCGGCTTGCCCTTCGAGCGGGTTCAGGGATTACAGTGCTGGCCTGCGGGCCCTTGTCGCCGTCGCTTTCGACGAAGCGCACCGGTGCCCCAACCTCGAGTCTGCGAAATCCGCCATTCAGCACGCTGTTTTGGTGGAAATACACTTCTCGACCTTCGGCGTCTTCGATAATGCCGTATCCAGATCGGTTGAATAGCTTTGTAACGCGGCCCGCAGCCCGCGGATGGTCGTGAAGCTTCACGTCGCCGCGCATCTCGCGTGCCACGTCCTGCACCCGGCGGCGTGCCTGCGCGAAGGCTTTTCGCAGTGCGACGTCAAGGTGCTCCCGTTCGCGCTGGTCAGCTGCTCTTCGGCTGACCACGATGTCGCCATGCCCGGGAACACGCAAGACAATGTGGACATTGTAGAGACCGCCTGTGACATGCCTCAGATCCGGGTTACTGACGGCCACTTGGCAGGCTGTGATGCGTCCGTGGAAGCGCTCAAGCGTAGCTGCCGCTGCCTGAACACGTTCGCGTGCCTTGGCTGGCTCCGGCACGCCCTTCAGCACGATGCGGGTTGGTACTTGCATGTCACCTTTTCCTTTCTGCGCCTGGGATCTGATCTAGGGTGAGGTGTCTTCCAGCGGGAGCGGCACCGACAGTCCCAACTCAGCGAGCCCTTCTTCGATGAGGTCCCCCAGCATCGGCGTGCCCAGAAAGTAACGGACGATGCGCTCGTTCCTTGCGGCTCTGGCTGCGCGCAGGGCCTCCGGCCAGCTGTCACGTGAAAAGTCACCACGACCAACCCACAGCAGTGCCAGCAACTCGGCCAGCTGGTCATTGTTCAAGTCAGTCAGG
>JBEIFU010000127.1:0-7348 GCA_040382295.1 Alphaproteobacteria bacterium | reverse complement strand
CCCTCCAAGGGCAAAGAGCCCCAGTCACCCGACGGCCAGGCGTAGCGAAACGGCAGACGCGACGCGTTATGCATTGCAGCACCGGCAACACCAAACGCCTTGCGGATCAGGATCGTGCACCAGGGACCTTGCGCCTGGTAGATCGCCGTCAGCGCCCGCGCGCCATGCCTGATCGTTGCCGCCTTTTCGGCCTCGAGCCCGATCCGGAACCCGGGGACATCGACCAGATGCACGACAGGAAGATGGAATGTCTCGGCAAAGTCGATGAAGCGAACCACCTTCTGGCTGGACTCGGCTGTCCATGCGCCTCCGTAGACATAAGGGTCGCTCGCGAGGATTGCCACCGGCCAACCGTCAAGCCTCGCAAGCCCGCAGATCGATGATCGACCATGTTGGCGCCCTATTTCGAAAAACGAACCACGATCCACGACAGAATCGATGATCTCCCGCATCTTGTAGACCTGCCGCCGCGACTGCGGCACGATGCGTATCAGCTTCTCATCCCGGCGATTGCAGTCATCCGAGCAGGTGACCCTCGGTGGCAGCTCATGAACGGACGATGGCAGATAGGACAGGAACCGCCGCGCCCGCGCGAAACCTTCATCCTCTGAAGCAACCTCATCATCCACGGCACCGTTGGTGGCATGGATCCAGCTTCCCCCGAGCTCCTCCTTCGTTAGGTCCTCACCAGTCTGTTTGACGACCGGCGGACCGGCCGTGAACATCTGCGCCGTCCCCTTTACAATCATGGAATAATGGCTGGTGACGACACGCGCCGCACCGAGCCCAGCGACAGAGCCAAGCGCCAGTGAAACGACCGGCACAGTCTGCAGGTTCGCGACGACAAGATCCCACGCCGGATTGGCGGGCACGTAAGTGAAGCCCGTCTGTTCGTACGTCTTGACCGACCCACCCCCGCCCGATCCGTCAACCAGCCGGATCATCGGCAGGCGCAGCTCAAGCGCCATCTGCTCGGCCACTTCCTGCTTTCGCTTTCCGGCAAAGTCAGCCGATCCGCCACGCACAGTGAAATCGTCACCGGCCACGACGACCGGCCGCCCCTCAATGGCCCCACGACCGAACAGGAAAGGCACGGGCGAAAACGACTCGAGGCTACCGTCGGGAGCATGTACCGCTGTGCCAGCGATGGAACCGATTTCGTGAAACGACCCCGGATCGAGCAGGCGGGTAATCCGCTCTCGAACCGTAAGTTTGCCAAGCGACACATGCCGGGCAACCCGCTCCGCACCGCCCATTTCCCGGGCAATGGCTTTGCGTTGCTCCAGCTCAGCAATGCTGTCTTCCCAGCTCATGCACCACCCTCGCTTCACGCCGCGTAGAACCCAGCCGCCAACTTGGCTGCCGTCCGTGAGCACGGCCAAAACACAGAGGCTGCATGATTACATACGCCTTGTCCATGAGGACAAGCACCAGTCGCATCAGGACTGATTCATCGAAACGCGCTGCCGTTCTGCGATCTGCTGCCTGATGGCGGCCTGTTCCGAACGACCAATGGGAAACGACCACACAAGCATCAGCGCGCCAGCTTTCAGTACCACAGGCACCACGGCATAGAGCATCACCAGCAGCGTAAGCGCCTCTTGGCTGTTTGTGCTGCGCCCGTCTCCGCCAATGGCACTCGCATTGAAGCCCTGCGACTCAAGCAGCGGAAACGCCAGCGCCGCTAAAGCAAAGGACAGTTTGGTCACAACACCCCATATGGCGAAAAACAACCCTGCCCTGTTCTCGCCAGTGTTGAGTGTGTCGAGATCAATGACATCTGCCTGGATGGCACTTGGAATGGCAAAGTCCGCTCCGGCCGCAATCCCCGTGAGGACGGTGATGATGAGAAACGGATAGATCTCGCCGGGATTGACAACAAACGGCGTCATGGAAAAAACCAGCGACGCGAGGATCATCGACGCGCACCAGGTGCGATGTTTCCCGACAACCCGGGACACGGCAAGCCACAGGGGAATAGCCAGCATGGCACTCAGGAAATAAGCAAGCAGCAGCGGCCCGTACATGTCCTGGAGACCCAGCACATGTCCGACGAAGAGAATGAACAGGGTAGCAGGCAGGCCATTTGCAAGAGAGTTCACAAGATAGGCAAGCAGGAGACGGACAAAGGGCTTGTTTTCGAAGACGACCCAGAACCGAAAAGGTTTCCGCCGCCCTGAAGCAGGCACCGGTCCGAAGTCGGGAACGAAAACCAGTGCGATGGCGACAGTGACAACGAGAGCCACCACGATCGTGTATCCGACGGCATTCATGTGAAGCCGCGGATCAATCACACCCATCGCTGTCATGACCGCTGGGATTGATACCACAATCAGGGTACCGGCGAGCCCCAACCCCTCCCGAACGCCAACCACCAGCGTGCGGGTGTTGTAATCGGTCGATAGCTCAGCCCCCCACGCCGAGTACGGCAGAAGCAACATGGTCCAGGCAATGGTCAAACCAGCCATACCGGACGCAAACCAGAAAATGTCAGTTTGCGCCGGCGGCACGAAGAGCATCAGGACCGCCAACACCGTGAAGGGAACCGCAAAGGCAATCCAGATGCGCCGACGACCAAATCTCGAGCGCGTCCTGTCTGACAGGAACCCAATCACCGGATCCGTCACCGCATCAAGAAGCCGGCAAGCTACAACGACGTAACCCACAAGATGCAGCGCAAGCCCCATGTTCTGGGAATAGAAGACAGGGAGAAGAACATAAGGCGGCAGAAGCAGCATGGCGAAAGCAAACGCGGGCAATCCGTAAGCAGTAATCGTCCATCTGGACAGAGCGGAGGCGTTTGACGACATTGTACTGATCCGCTGTTGTCGAGAGGTTCGAAAACCCACCATGTCAAGGATTGCAGTAATCGGTTCCGGAATCTCCGGCCTCTCCGCCGCCTACTTCCTCAAGCGCAAGCATGATATCAGGCTTTATGAACGTGAACAGCGGCTGGGCGGGCACTCAAGGACAATTACGGTTTCCTGCGGCGACCGGATCATTCCCGTCGACACAGGCTTCATCGTGTTTAACGAGCAAAACTACCCGAACCTGACCGCATTATTCGCAGAGCTCGATGTCCCCGTGAAAGATAGCGACATGACCTATGCCATGTCGGTGGGCGAAGGAGATTTCGAATGGGGAGCGCAGGACCTGAACACAATTTTTGGCCAGCGTCGCAACCTCCTGCGCCCGTCCTTCTATCGCCTCTTCGGCGAGGTCATGCGCTTCAATCGCGCGGCCGAAGGCGCAGTCGCACGAAATCCCGCAATATCGCTTGGCGACCTCATCGCCTCGATGGGCCTCAGTGAGGACTTCAGGCAGCTTTACTTGCTGCCGATGTCAGGCGCGATCTGGAGCTCACCACCCCGACAGATGCTTTCATTCCCGGCCAAGGTCTTTGTCGATTTCTTCAGGAACCACGGACTGCTCGCCATGAGCGGACAACCCCAATGGCGAACTGTCGATGGAGGCGCCCGGGAATATGTTTCACGGATCGCATCGCATCTGGGCGACGCCGCCCGCGCAGGCTGCGCTGCCGTGAAGATTAGTCGGAGAAACGATAGGGTCGAGATTTCGAATGCCAATGGAACGACCGAAGAGTTCGATCAGGTTGTACTGGCATGCCACTCCGACGAGGCGTTGCAGCTCCTGGCCGACGCAACGCCCGCCGAAGCAAGTGCTCTTTCAGCAATACGATACCAGCGCAACGAGGCGATCCTGCATCGCGACCCAAGGTTCATGCCGAAGCGGAAACGTTGCTGGGCAAGCTGGAACTACAAGTCTGACGGCAAGGGAAGTGAATCTGCCGTTTCAGTGACATACTGGATGAACAGACTTCAGGGAATAGAGGAAGCCTATCCGTTGTTCGTGACGCTCAATCCGCAATCAGCCGTTCAAGAGCGGGACATTTTCGACCGTCACGTTTTTCACCATCCCGTATTCGATGCCCCAGCCATCGACGCCCAACAGAAGATCAGGGCAATTCAGGGCCAGAACCGAACCTGGTTCTGCGGAGCCTATCTGCGCCATGGCTTCCATGAAGACGGGCTGCACAGCGCGCTTCAGGTTGTCGATCGCCTTGGTTGTCGGCCAGAGTGGGCGGCTCTCGCGTAACGCCCCCCGACCCTAACCTAATCGCAGGAGATCCCGGCGGATGCTGGGCTCGGAACTGCGTGGCGAGAGCCAGATCCCGAAGAACGCCGTTGCAAAATCAGCAGCATCCATCTCGCCGGTGGCGCGGCCATTGAGGAAAAACCTGACCGGGCGACCGGGAACGTGCAAGGCAGATATCCTGTCGCCAGATTTGACGGCAGGCAGCACTCGGGACAATGGGGTGGAAAACTGGGCCAATCGACCACCACTCAAACCGGGCTCGACCTTCTTCATCTCCTCCAGCGTGCGTTCGACTAGCTCTTCCGACGTGAACCCCATATTGTACTTGATGGATAGCGCAAAGGTCGCATCCATCGACCAGGCGGGCGCATCGGTCCACAAATGCACGTCGTAGGCTTTCAGGAACAGCCATCTGAGCGATGATCGCCCATAAGGCTCTGTCGCCTGAAACACGCCCTGCAGCTCGGCAGGCTTCGCCATCGCCGGCACCCCGCTCACCATCAGGGCGAGAACAATCGGGGCAATCAAAAGGAATCTAAGCATGCACCAGCTCCACCTGAACAACATCGGTACGATTGACGGAAAACGCGGCAGCACAAACACCGAAGTAAAATTGCCAGTTCCTGAGGAATTGCTCCCCATGGCCCAGGGCACGAATTTTATCCTCTGCAGACTGGAAACGGTTCGACCATGACCTCAGTGTTCGCGCGTAGTCTTGGCCGAAGCCATGCACACCCGCTACTTTCAGGCCTGCACGATCTGCATGCCGGCTGACCTGCGAAAGCGAGGGAAGCATGCCTCCCGGAAAGACATACTGTCTGATGAAGTCACTTCGGGTCCTGTAGCCCGCAAACAGGTCATCGCGGATCGTGATGATCTGAAGCACGGCGCGCCCGCCCCTTTTCAGCCGTTCTGACAGCACCTGGAAATAGCGGGGCCAGTACCGCTCCCCAACCGCCTCGAACATCTCAATCGAGACGATCGCATCGAACGTCCCCTGCGTACGCCGATAATCCTCCAGCCGGAGGTCAGCCCGACCAGCCAGACGCTGGGTGGCAAACGCGTGTTGTGCTGGCGAAATAGTGATGCCGGTAATCTCATGATTGGCTTGCACCGCCATCTCAGCAAAGCCGCCCCAACCGCAGCCAACCTCCAGCACGTGGGCCTTCGACACGCCGACCCGCTCGAGGATGCGCGCGTACTTGTTGCGTTGCGCATCTGCAAGGCTCTCCTCAGGCTTTCTGTAGAGAGCCGAGGAATAGGTCATCGTCTCATCAAGCCAAAGGGAGTAGAATTCGTTACCTACGTCGTAATGGGCCTTGATGTTCCGGCTGCTGCCCGCCTCGCTGTTTCGACGCAAAATCGTATTCAATAGAACAAAACCTAGGCGGTTCCACAGATTGCCATGTGCAAAGCCATCGAGACGCTCGAGATTGACAAGAAACAGCGAAACGAGCCGCTCGATGCTGTCAGTCTCCCAAGCGCCAGCAATGAAGTCTTCCCCGAGGCCGATATCCCCCCGAGCGACCACTCGTTCAATGACCGCCCAGTCGTGGATCCTGAACATGGCGGTAGGGCCATCCGCAGGCCCCGTGACCACGCGCTGCTCTCCAGCCGGGTCGATGAAGGTCAACGTGCCCGCTTCAAGCTCGCCGATCGCCTCGTGCCAGCGCTTTTGCAGTATTGAACGGGGAATTAGACTCATGAACCACTCCTGACAGTCCTACGGCCGGCCCAGGTTGTTGGATTAACCCGCGACCACTCGCGGCGAACACCCGCGAAACGCCTTTTAGGTACATTGAGCTCGCGATGCAGAAAACCCGGAATTTGGACCCAGCGCGACACTCGCGATAGGCGAGCCACGCACTAAGGCCCACAACTGATTGCCCGAAGCCGCGGCAGCGATCTGCTTCTCCGGCGACGAAACGAGCTGACGGCGTTTTCTGGCGATAAAGCCGCGTTGTAAATACAAGGCAGACGAAATCTGACCGGTGCATATCCGGTTGCGGCGCAACAAGGTTCAAATGACCTTGACCGCCGCAAAATTGTCCAACACCTTCGCCAATGTGCAAGAGTTGCTCTCGGAAAATTGCTGAAAGGCGCGGTTGCTATGATTCGATTGATGGCGTTTGTTCTGGTTGGGTTGGTCTTTCTGCCCGCCGCACAAGCTCAGCCCTTTGGCCCCTACCAGCGGAACTGCGAAGAAGTCTCGATCGACCGGGGCCGGTTTGCGGGCAAGAACCGAGACTATCTCTATGCGGTCTGCGAGGACAGATCCGGCCGCCAGATCGCCAATGCATTCTATGATTTCCAGCGTTGTCGCAGCCAAATTCAAAGCGTGGACGGCGTGTTGCGGTGCGACGGCCTCCCCGCAGTGTCCCTCCCTCGCGGGCCCTACCAGCGGACTTGCGAGAACATTGTTATCGCCCATGGCGTCCCCGGGTCTGAGACGCTGTATGCTCGATGCCGCAACTCGCGCGGGCGCTTGGCCGAGCAATCGGAGCTCGAGCTTGGCTCGTGCGACGGCGCGCCAGTCGTCAACAACAATGGCGTGTTGGCCTGTGGCTTTGCATCCGGCCCTGACCCCTATGTGCCGCCACCCGGTCCTGGATATGGCCCTGGCTACGGACCAGGTTCTGTCCCCCCGCCAGGTCCTGGTCCAGGATACGGGCCGGGCTATGGTCCGCCGCCGCCCCGGGGCTCCTACCGGTCAACCTGCGATCAGATCTATGTCACGCCGGGTCGTGGCCGGACCTTGACACTCAACGCCCGATGCCAGACCCGGCGCGGCCGTCTGGTGGATGCGGTCTTGCCCGATTATCAGGCATGTCGCGGCGACATCGGCAATAACGACGGACGCCTGGAGTGCGTCGCGGTCGAGAGCGGAAACCTGGGCCAGCCGCCACGTGGCTCCTATCGCAGCACCTGCCGCGACGAACAATTGGTACGCGGCCCCGGCGGGACAGTCGATTTGATTGCCTCATGCCAGACCCGCGGCGGGCGCGTTGTGGACGCCACGCTTCAGAATGTCCGGGCATGCAGTGGCGATATCGGAAACGACAACGGCCGTCTTGTCTGTCAGGTGGGGCCCAATCTTGGCGAGCCGCCGCGTGGATCCTATCGGAACACCTGCCGTGACGAGCGTTTGGCCCAAGGACCCGGCCGCACGGTCGATTTGTTCGCAAACTGTCAAACACGTTCCGGCCGCTTTGTTGAAACAACCTTGCCGAAT
>JBEIFU010000126.1:0-7374 GCA_040382295.1 Alphaproteobacteria bacterium | reverse complement strand
TTCAGCGCGGGCGAAGTCGAGATCAGGCGTTCGATGACGTCGGCCGACTGCTGGAACGGCCTGCTCTTCACGGACGTCGTGCCGGAGCCGATCTTCTACTGGTCGGGGCCGCGGTACCGGGACCTGTTTCCCTCAATCGTCAACCCGTTCTATGCCGACATCGAGGACAACGTCAGCCGGCGCCTGATGGCATTCGAGGCCCAGCGCGCCGTCGGTATCGATGCGTCGGTCCTCGAGGAAACACCGCTACCCGAGGGCGCGGAGGCTGACGTGGGCCCAGACGCTACTGAGCCCCAATGATGGCCACGGAGCACACATTCATCGACGGAGCGCCGCCAAGGTTGTGTGTCAGGCCGATCTTCGGGTTCCTGAGCTGGCGCGCGCCGGCGCGACCCTGAAGCTGCAAATACATCTCGTAAAGCATGCGCAGGCCGCTCGCGCCGATCGGATGGCCGAAGCATTTCAATCCTCCGTCGATCTGGCAGGGTACCTTTCCCGACGCATCATAAAAGCCATCCATTACGTCGTGGACTGCGCGGCCCTCATCGCTGATGAACAGGTCTTCCATGGTGACCAGCTCGGTGACCGAGAAACAGTCGTGCACCTCGATCATCGAGACTTCCTCGCGCGGTGTCCGGATCCCGGCTTCTTCGTAGGCCTTCTTGGCGGCGATGCGCGCAGTGTGGAAGTAGCTGCCATCCCACGAATTGTGCATGCTCTCGAGACCGTTCGACAGCGATAGCTGGAGCGCTTTAACGGTGATGATGTCCGACTTGCCCATTGCGCGCGCGATCTCGGGTGTCGTCACGATCGCGCAGGCTGCGCCATCCGACACGCCGCAGCAATCGAACAGGCCCAGGGGCTCGGCAATCATCGGCGCGTTCAGGGCCATCTCTTCCGTGATGGGCTTCTGCAGATGAGCCTTGGGATTTTTGGCGCCGTTGTCGTGGCTCTTGACCGAGACATGCGCAATCGCACGCTTCAGGTCCTGCTTGGAGACACCGTGCTTGGCCCGGTAGGCGGAGGCCAGCTGCGCGAAATTTCCGGGCGCCGATCCGTTCGCCCCCCACTGCGGCAGCAGGGTTCCGGGCTGGCCGGTGGGCAAGCCGCCGTAGCCGGTGTCCTTCAGTTTCTCCACGCCAAGCGCCAGCGCGATGTCGACGGCGCCGGCCGCGACCGCGTAGACCGCTCCGCGAAACGCTTCCGAGCCCGAGGCGCAGAAATTCTCGACCCGGGTCACCGGGATGTTGGGCAGTCGCAGCGCAACGGACAGCGGCGTGCCACCCTTGCCGACCGACTGCTCGTCGATATGGGTGGACAGCCAGGCCGCCTGGATCTGGTTGGTCTCGACGCCTGCGTCCTTCATGGCCTCAAGATAGGCTTCGACCATCAGCTCTTCTGCGCCCATGTCCCAGCGCTCGCCGAACTTCGAGCAACCCATGCCGAGGATTGCAACCTTGTCCTTGATCCCAGATGCCATGACCCTCACTCCATTCCTGATCGATGATGATTGCTTTGCGCACTGCGGGCAATGCCCCGCGGGCGCCTTAAAGGGGTGCCGCCTTCCAGAAATAGCGCCTGAAACCGCGCCTTTCATCGAAATCCTTCACGCGGAAGACCATGCGCATGCGGGAACCAGAGTCCACTGAGCCTACGTCCACATCGGTGAAGTCCGCTAGAAAACGCCCGCCCTCCTCGAAGGTAACCATCCCGTAGTGCTGCGGCGGATCCTGCGAATAGGTCAGATAATCTGCCGACCAGGACAGGACCTTCGCCTCCAGCTCGGCAAACGAGAACGGCTTTTGCTGGTCAACAGCCTTGCAGTTGGGGTTCACGCAGATGCGTGTGCGCGGAAACTGGGCTGTGCCGCACTTGTCGCACTTGCCGCCGACCAGACCAAACAACATGTCCCGCTTGCGGTAGGTCACCGTCAGCGCCGTCTTGTTGTCCTTCTCGGCGCGCATGCCCTTTTCCATCTCGACAAGCCCGTTGAAGGCAAGCCATTTCATGTAGTTCGTTTCTTCCTTGCGGCGGGCCAGAGATCCCTTCACGCCCCGGCGGGGCTGCGCGCCGGAAATGCCCGGGCCAACCTCGAACAGTGCGGCGTCACAGCCCTGACCGAAAGCGGCGACGAGGATCTTCTGTCCAGGCTTAGCTTCCTCGAGGGCATGGGCCAGCATCAGCAGCGCGTGGGCTGTCCCGCATTCCCCGACCGTGGCCGCAAGATTGTCCCGAACGCGAGACGGGTCGATGCCGCATCTCTGGGCGAGTTGCTGGTCAAGTTTTGCGAAAAGGCACGGCAGGATGAAGTGGTCGACGTCGGCAGGCTTCACCCCCGCCTTCTCAAGGAGCCCCTTGATCGTTTGCGGAACGATGCGGGTATAGCCCTCGTCGCGGATCCAGCGCTCTTCCCAATTGTAGTCGTAATCCACGCCCTCGCCGCGGAAGTGATCGATGAAATCAACCGAGGTCGAATGGCTCCCAAGAAAGCGAACGGCCACGTCCTTGCCCGACAGCACAAACGCCGCGCCACCATCCCCGAACTGGAACTCCTGCGTTGCGCCTGCGCGCGTGGCTCGCCGGTCCGCAGCGGCCACCAGCGCCTGGTCGGTGCTCCCCGCGCCAACTTTTTCGAGTGCCGCTATGAGCGCCGACAGTCCCGCACGCTGAGAGCCTGCGATGTCGGCGGTATGTATCGCCTCAGGCAGGCTCAGGGCGGCTGCGATGATGCCGGCGTTCTGCCGGTCCGCGAATGGCATCGTTGTAGAGGCAAAATAGAGCGCCCCGATCCGTGTCCGCGAGGCAAGCGGGTCTCGACTGTCGGGCAACGCGTCGCGCGCAGCCTCCACTGCCATCGTGACGGCGTCCTCGTCCCAGTTGGCCATGCTACGCTCGCCCTTCCCCAATCCTGCAACCGACGGATTGAACCACGCATTGGCTGCGGCCATGGCCTTGCGCTGCAACCGAAGCCGCGGAACATAGGCGCCAAAAGAGACGATACCGACTGTCTGCTGAACCATCAGGATATTCCGCTTGTGGGGAGGCCCACCTCTCGCGCATGGCAAGGGGCGCTCACTGACCGAGGCAGGTCAAATAGCAGGAAAGCGAGGAGCGTCTCAATCAGCTAGCGACCAGCTAGCGACGTACCACGACGCAGGCGGCTCCGCGGTCCTCGAGGGCCTCACAGAGACGCTGGGCCGGCTTTCTTTCAGCCAGGGAACCCGCGAGCAGACGATACAGCGTCCCGCGGCCTGCAACCTCTACGCGTACCACTTCATGGCGGATTCCTTCGAGCAGTCCCTGCCCCGCCCTCGAAATCCGGTTCCAGCCGAGACCAGCCTGCTCTGCGGTTTCATAGGCGCCCAACTGAAGGTAATACTGCCCCGCCGAACGGGTCGCCGATGCTTCTGGTGCAGCAACGCCCGGCCTCGCGGACCCTCCTGCCTCAACGAGCGCAGGACGCAGACCAAATTCTGCCTGCTCGATGCCCTTCGCCTGCCCCTTCGGCTGGCGACCGGGCGCGGTCGGCACCCACGGCCCCGGCGGAATGTCCTCCATGCCGATACCAGGATTCGACGAGCCGGCTTGAGATCGCCCGGCAAGGATCAAGGGACCGCCCCTGCCATTCTGAAGGCTTTGTCGACCGGAGGTGGCGGAAAGACCCGGCCCGCCCTCAAGCCTGGCCAAATTCGTCCGCGCCTCGCCGAGGTTGTCGTCGATCTGAAGCGCCCGGCGGAATGACTCAGCTGCCTCGCGCCGTTTGCCGAGAGCCTCCAGCGCCATACCACGCCAGACGAAAACGAATTGCGGACGCGCGTGGCGTCCGCGCAAGGCCATGTCGAAGTCCTGAACCGCCTCTGCGTTGAGATTGAAACGCCGACGCAGATTGCCTCGGTTCGCGTAGGCGTCGGCATAATTGGGGTTCAGGCGTATGGATAAACCATAGTCCCGCAGCGCGGTCTCGTACTGGTTAAGCGCTTCGAAGGCGAGGCCCCTGTTGTTGAGCGTTCGCGGGCGGAATTCCTTTGGTAAATCCTCGTGCCAAAGTGCGATGGTGTAATCGAGAATGGCCCGGCCAGACTCGCCTTGCATGTAGAAAGCCACTCCCCGCCTGTGATAGGTCAAAGCCAACCCTTCGGGAGACAGTTGCTTGCTTTGGATGGCCCGCGTGAAGAGCTCTACCGCCGTGCGCGGATCCTGGGCCTCAAGCCGAGCGACGCCAGCATCGGCATCAGCCGACCCGCTAGCGCGTGCCGACGCGGGCGCGAGGACCAGAGCGATCACGATGAGCAGCAAACGAATCATTCGTAAACGGTACAGTGATTCGGGCACGAGCCAAAGCTCCACACAACGAAATCAGCTTGAAAGCCTGGAGACGGAACAACCATGACAAACGTCAATCCAAGCCGCCGCGTTCGCAAAGCAGTCTTTCCGGTTGCAGGCATGGGCACGCGCTTTCTGCCCGCGACCAAGGCGGTGCCGAAGGAAATGCTGCCCGTTGTCGACAAGCCCGTCATTCAATACGCGGTGGAAGAGGCGAAGGCCGCTGGCATAGACCAGTTCATCTTCGTCACGGGTCGCGGCAAGCACGTGATCGAGGATCATTTCGATCACGCTTATGAACTTGAGGCATTGCTGTCGTCGCGCGAGAAGCATAGCGAGCTGGAAAGCCTTCTCGAGGCCCTTCCTGCGAGTGGCTCAGTGAGCTTCACCCGCCAGCAGAGCCCGCTGGGCCTCGGCCACGCAGTCTGGTGCGCCCGCCACTTTGTCGGCGACGAGCCTTTCGCGGTGCTGCTGCCCGATGAACTGCTTGTCGATCAACCCGGATGTCTCCAGCGCATGGTGAAGGCCTATGAGACAACGGGTGGCTGCATGCTGGCCGTGCGGGAGGTTCCGCAGGCCGAGACCCGTCGCTATGGTATCGTTGATCCTGGCGCGGAGCGAGACGGCCTCATCAGCGTCAAAGGGATCGTCGAGAAGCCACAACCGCATTTGGCCCCCTCACGGCTTGCTGTAATTGGCCGCTACATCCTGCCTGCGCAGGTATTTCAGGAACTCGAGCGCCACGAGAAGGGTGCAGGCGGAGAGATCCAGCTGACCGACGCACTGGCGCGGCTTCTGGGCCAGCAGCCCTTCCATGGCTTCCGCTTCGAGGGGCAGCGCTTCGACTGCGGCGACAAGGTGGGATTTCTCGAGGCAAATGTCGTGTTAGGGCTTTCCCGGCCCGACACCGCGGGTCCTTTGCGTGAAATCCTGAAATCTCTCGATATCTGAACCAGCCCGATTAATCGCTTACTGAGGTTACGATGCGCGTCGCAATGATTGGAACAGGCTATGTCGGGCTCGTTTCGGGCGCCTGTTTCTCGAATTTCGGCCATGAGGTTGTGTGCGTCGACAAGGATGCCTCCAAGATCGAACGCCTGCGCCGCGGGGAGATCCCCATCTTCGAACCGGGCCTCGATCGGCTCGTCGCAGACAACGTGGCGGATGGACGGCTGTCCTTCACCACCGATCTCAAGGCTGCGATGCCAGGCGCAGAGGCTGTCTTCATTGCCGTAGGAACACCGAGCCGGCGCGGCGACGGCTTTGCCGACCTTACCTATGTCTTCGATGCGGCCGGGGAGATTGCCGATACACTCAATGCCTATGCCGTCATCGTCACAAAATCGACAGTGCCGGTCGGAACAAGCCACCGGGTGGAGCAAATCATACGGGCACGCAACCCGAAGGCGGAGTTCGATGTGGCCTCAAACCCGGAATTCCTGCGTGAAGGGTCTGCGATCGAAGACTTCCAGCGGCCTGACCGGGTTGTCGTGGGCGTGGAGTCCGAACGGGCCCGCAATGTCATGCGCGCGCTCTATCGCCCCCTGTTCCTGAACGACAAGACACCCTTCGTCTTCACCACCCGGGAGAGCTCGGAGCTCATCAAGTATGCGGCCAATGCCTTTCTCGCAATGAAGATCACCTTCATCAACGAGATGGCGGATCTTTGCGAACAGTCAGGGGCTGACATTCAGGATGTGGCGCGGGGCATCGGCCTCGACGGGCGCATTGGTTCAAAGTTCCTGAACGCGGGGCCCGGGTATGGCGGCTCCTGCTTTCCGAAGGACACGATCGCGCTGGTGCGCCAGGCCTCCGAGTTCAACAGCCCGACCCGCCTGATCGAGGCCGTCGTCGATGTCAACGCGCAGCGCAAGAAGCGCATGGCTGACAAAATCATTTCGGCCTTCGGTGGCGTCGAGGGCAAGAAGGTCGCGGTGCTGGGCGTCACATTCAAGCCCAACACGGATGACATGCGCGACAGCCCGTCTCTCGACATCATTCCAGCGCTGCAGGCTGCAGGCGCGCAGGTCAGTGCCTTCGATCCGGAAGGCATGACGGAGGCCGCCAGAATGCTTCCGGGCGTGAGCTGGGCGCGCAACACGTATGAGACGATCTCGGGCGCTGACGGGGTCGTGATCCTGACGGAGTGGAATGAGTTTCGCGCGCTGGACTTCGCGCGCATGAAGGGGCTCCTCAAGCGCCCCCTGCTCGTGGACCTGCGCAACATCTATACGCCGCGTGAAGCGGTTGATGCCGGCTTCGAGTATCACAGCGTTGGCCGACTTCCGCAGCCAAGACCCTCAGGACAATAGTCCGCCTGCGCGCAAGCGCGCGATGATCCTGTCCGCGGCCTCTTCTGGGGAAGCGTCAACCGTTGTGACATGGATATCGGGGTTCTCGGGCGGCTCGTAGGGCGAATCCAGTCCCGTGAAGTTCCGTATCTCGCCAGCCCTCGCCCGACGGTAGAGGCCCTTCGGGTCCCGCTCCATGCAAACCTCGAGGGGTGTATCCACATAGACCTCCAGAAACTCTCCGGGGGCCATCAACTCGCGTGCCGTGCGGCGCTCCGAACGGAAGGGCGAGATGAAAGACACAAGGACAATCAGTCCGGCATCGACGAAAAGCTTGGCTGTCTCGGCCACGCGCCGGATGTTTTCAACGCGGTCTGCATCGGTAAAGCCCAGGTCCCGATTGAGACCATGGCGTATATTGTCGCCGTCCAGGAGATAGGTGTGGCGCCCTTCGGCGACGAGCCTGCGCTCGACCAGGTTCGCGATGGTGGACTTTCCTGATCCGGAAAGACCCGTGAACCAGAGGATTGCTGGCTTCTGCCCCTTGAGGTCGGCGCGAACCTGTTTGCTGACATCGAGAGCCTGCCAGTGCACATTCGTTGCTCGCCGCAATCCAAAGGCAATCATGCCGGCGGCAACGGTTGCGTTGGTGTAACGGTCAATCAGGATGAAACTTCCCGTATCCCGATTGATCCGGTAGGGGTCGAAGGCGATTTGTCCTGCCAGAGAAAAATTGCAGAAACCGACCTCGTTGAGCTGC
>JBEIFU010000125.1:0-7411 GCA_040382295.1 Alphaproteobacteria bacterium | reverse complement strand
CGGCATGCCTTCGACCATCTCGCCGATGACAGCGCCGGTGCGGGCGATCATCTCGCGTGCGGCCTTGTTGGTGAAGGTGACGGCGAGGATCTGGCTTGGCCATGCCTTGCGGGATGCGATGAGGTGGGCGAGGCGCGTGGTGAGCACACGTGTCTTGCCGGTGCCTGCCCCTGCGAGGACAAGCACGGGGCCTTCGGTCGCGAGAACGGCTTCGCGCTGGGCTTCGTTGAGGCCCCGCAGATAAGGCGGTTCAGCCAGAGCAGGCGTCTGTGCAAGGTTCGACTGGGTCATCGTATCGTTATAGCGGCTTGCACGTCCGCGGCGGCAACATGCCTGTTCTTTTTCCGCAGGCTGATGGGTCGACTTGTTCTGCTTCCTGCCGGATTTCTGCCAATTTTCAGGGGCGCGGGCTAGCGGGGAGACGTCATCACGGCGGCGAAGCCGAGGCTCCTTATATCGGCGCCCCTTTCGTCGAGTGTTTGTGCGGCCGGGCGCGTGGCGGGATCCGGGAAGGCAGAGAGCTTCATGGGGTTGCCCGCGAGCTCAAGCTTGCCGATGTCCGGGTCGTGTGTCGAGACGATCATGTTGCGGGCGCGGACCTGCGGGTCGGCCATGACCTGGCTGACATCGTTGATCGGGCCGCACGGGACGCCAGCTCCCTCGATGCGGCGGATCCACTCGCTGGCGGGCTGTGTCGACAGGATCGTCTCGAGTTCGTGACCCAGCTCAAGGTGGTGCGTGTTGCGGCTATCGTTGGTTGAAAAGCGCTCGTCGCGCGCGAGGGCTGGCGTCCCGATCGCCTCGCACAGGCGGGAGAAGAGCTGGTCGTTGCCCGCCGCGATAATGATGAAGCCCTCTGCAGTGCTGTAGGCCTGGAAGGGCGTGATGGATGGGTGGCGGGATCCAAGTGGACCCGGTGGCTTGCCGTTTGCCTGGGTGCGCGCGATCGCGTTTTCAAGAAGCGCCACCTGGCAATCGAGCATGGCGATGTCAACAAATTGTGCCTCGCCTGTGCGTTCCCGGTGGAAGAGGGCTGCGCCGAGTGCCGATAGCGAGAACAATCCAGCGGTAATGTCGCCGATCGAGGTCCCGACACGGGTTGGTGGTGAACCTTCGTGACCTGTAAGGCTCATCATGCCGCCCATGCCCTGTACGACGATGTCGTAGGCTGGCTTTTCCGCGTAGGGCCCAGTCTGTCCGAAGCCACTGACAGCGCAGTATATCAGCTGAGGGAAGCGCGCCTGCAATTGAGGCCAGGCGTAGCCCAGCCTTGCCATCGTGCCGCCGCGATAATTTTCGATGAGAATGTCTGCTTCCGAGAGCAGGCGATCGAAGACCTTGCGGTCATCGTCCGATTTCAGGTCGAGGGCGATGGAGTGCTTGCCACGATTAACGGATGAGAAGTACGCGGATTTTCCCTTCATGAAAGGGCCAATGTGGCGGGAGTCGTCGCCTGTCCCCGGGACCTCGACCTTGATCACGGTAGCACCAAGATCGGCAAGCATCATGGTGCAATAGGGGCCGGCCAGAACGCGCGTCAGGTCAACGACCTTGATGCCGGCGTAGGGGCCACTAATCATCCTTGCCGGTTTCCGGGTTCTTTCCCTCCAGCTTCTTGCCGGCGTGGGTCTTCTCGGATTTCTGTCGGTCGGTGCGCGTCTTCTTCTTCAGGTCCTTCGGCGTTCCATGGACCACGCGGTTGCTGTCGGCTGTCCTGGTGGCTTCGGCCTTCGCGCGGGCCTTGCGGACCTGGTTCAGGTTGATGACGTCGCCCATGCCTACTCCCTTTGTCTCCTGTAATGCGCCAGCACGAATAGGCGCAGGGCACTTGACAGGTTCTTACCGCGCCCGTGGCGCTTGTCGATTTCGTCGATCAGACGTGCGAGTGGCCTGCCTGAGGTGCTGGCAATTTCAGTCAGCGCGTCCCAGAATTCCTGTTCGAGGGACACGCTGGTGCGATGCCCGGAAAGCGTCAGAGATCGCTTCAACGTGGTCACCAAGGTGCTGTCAGCCCGGGCCGATCATGTCTTCTGGTCGCACGATCCGATCGAATTCCTCGCCCGTGATGACGCCCATCTTGAGCGCCTCCTCACGCAGCGTGGTGCCATTCTTGTGGGCAGTCTTTGCGATCTTTGCCGCGGTGTCGTAGCCCACCTTGGGTGCGAGTGCGGTGACAAGCATGAGCGAGCGGCGCATAAGTTCGTCGATGTGCCGCGTGTTGGGCTCGATACCCGTGACGCAATTGTCGGTGAAGCTGACCGATGCATCACCGATGAGCCGGATCGACTGGAGCAAGTTGAAGATCATCACGGGCTTGAAGACGTTGAGCTCCATGTGACCCTGGCTGCCCGCCATCGTGATGGCGACATTGTTGCCCATCACCTGCGCGCAGGCCATGGTGAGGGCTTCAGCCTGCGTAGGGTTCACCTTGCCAGGCATGATAGATGAGCCTGGTTCGTTTTCCGGTAACAGCAGTTCGCCAAGACCCGAGCGCGGACCAGAGCCCAGCAGGCGTATATCGTTCGCGATCTTGAAGAGCGAGGCGGCCAGCGTGTTCAGGACGCCCGAGAATTCGACCAGTGCATCGTGCGCTGCCAGTGCCTCGAACTTGTTGCTTGCGGTTACAAAGGGGTAGCCTGTGATGCGCGATGTTTCCTCGGCGAAGCGTTCGGCGAAGCCTGCCGGTGCGTTCAAGCCTGTGCCGACGGCCGTGCCACCCTGGGCGAGTGGGTAGAGGCGTGGAAGGGCCGTCACCACGCGCTCGATCCCCAGTTCCACCTGGCGGGCATAACCCGAGAATTCCTGCCCTAGCGTTATGGGCGTTGCGTCCTGAAGGTGCGTGCGACCGATCTTGATGATCGAGGCGAAGTCGTGCGCCTTGGTTGCCAATGCGCCATGCAGGCGGCGCAGGCCTGGCATCAGCCGACGATGGATCTCGAGTACGGCCGCAATGTGCATGGCTGTCGGGAAGCTGTCATTCGATGACTGTCCGCGATTGACGTGGTCGTTGGGGTGAACCGGTTTCTTCGAGCCCATCTCGCCGCCCAGCATCTCGATGGCTCGGTTGGAAATGACCTCGTTGGCGTTCATGTTGGTCTGCGTGCCCGAGCCTGTCTGCCAGACGACCAGGGGGAAGTGCTCGTCGAGTTTTCCTTCGATTACCTCGTCAGCCGCCCTGCAGATCGCGTCGCCGATCTTCGGGTCCATGTCCTTGAGGGCAACGTTGGTCAGGGCTGCGGCCTTCTTGACGATGCCGAAGGCGTGGACCAGCGCGATGGGCATGCGTTCGCCGCTTATCCTGAAATTCTCGATGGATCGCTGTGTCTGCGCGCCCCAGTAACGATCGGCAGGCACCCCAATGGGGCCAAAGGTGTCGGTTTCGGTTCGGGTCTTTGTCATGGAATGTCTCGCGGTCGTCGTTGGGGTTTATTTTTTGCGAAACTTGTCGAGGCTGACGATGGTCGGGCCGGTGGAGTTCGGCGTCTCGGGTTCGTCCGATAGCTGGGTTTGCGCTGGTACTGGTTCACGTTCAGGTGCTGGATCCGCAGATTGCGCCGTCCCTTCGGTTCGTCTGGTCAGCGGTTGTGCTTCCGCGCCAGGCGGTGCCGAGAACTGCAAACCAAAATTCTGCGATGGGTCTGCAAACTGGCGCACCGCCGAAAATGGTACGCGCAGCGTCTCCGGTACCTTGTTGAAACTGAGGCCGACTTCGAAGGCATCCTCCTCGACCTTGAGGTTCCAGAACTGGTTCTGGAGCACGATCGTGATCAGTTCGGGGAAGCGCTCTTTCATCACATCCGAGAGGATGACGCCCGGGGCCCGCGTGTCGAAGGCGATATAAAAGTGATGGTTGCCCATCATGCCGCCCTTTGCCACGTGTCGCAGGGCGTCGCGCACAATGCCGCGCTGCGCGCTGTCCATTGCGCGCTGTGCGTTCTCGACAAGCTTGGGATAGCCAATCCAGTCCTTTGAGCTCATGCTCAATGGTTTAGCAGCCACCGGCTGCGGGTCGCAAGGCGGGTGCGATGTCCCCGGCAGCGACAAGCTGTACCCACGGAGTGGCGCTTTGTCCCATGGTGAAACAGTGTGGTACTGATCCCGGGGGTTGAGTCCAGCCCCCAGACCAATATTGACGAGGGTATTTCGAATGCTCAAGGAATTCAGGGAATTTGCGCTCAAAGGCAATGTTGTCGACCTTGCAATCGGCGTGATCATCGGAGCGGCTTTTGGCAAGATCGTTGACTCCATGGTTGGGGACATGATCATGCCGCTCATTGGCGCCTTGGGAAGTGTCGACTTCTCGAACTATTTCATCGGGCTTAATCAGGGTGTGACGGCCACCGTGCTTGACGAAGCTCGAAAGCAGGGTGCGGTCCTTGCCTGGGGCAAGTTCGTTACTGTCATGATCAACTTCATGATCATTGCCTTTGTGTTGTTCCTCGTGGTCAAGGGCATGAACAAGCTGAAGCGCCAGCCGGCACCGGCGCCGGTTGCTCCGCCAGAGCCGACTGCGGAAGTGAAGCTGCTGGGCGAAATCCGCGACCTGCTCTCGAAGCGATAGAGCGATATCGGATCAAGGGGTGCCGAGCTGCGACGCCGGCGCCCCTTTCCATTCGTTTGCGGGGCCCTAATCTGCGAGGGTCTTGAGCGAACCCGACACCATCACTGATTCTGGCAGACAGGCTGCGAGCCCAAAGGGCTTTCTGGCGCCGTTCCAGCACCGCAACTATCGGCTGTACTTCCTTGGCCAGACGGTATCGCTTGTGGGCTTCTGGATGCAGGCCATCGCGCAGGCCTGGCTTGTTTACAAGTTGACCGGTTCACCCCTGCTGCTTGGACTTGTCGGTTTTGCCGGACAAGGTCCGATGCTGCTGTTCACACCCTTTGCTGGCGTGGTCGCTGACCGCCTGCCGCGGCAACGAATTCTCTTCTTCACGCAAGGCGCGATGATGGGCTGCGCCGCCGTGTTTGCTGCCCTGGCGATCACCGGTGCGATCGAGGTCTGGCACATTGTGCTGATTGCCTTCCTGTCGGGCATTGCGAATGCCTTCGATGTGCCGACGCGCCAATCCTTCACGGTGGAGCTGGTGGGCCGGGCAGACCTGCCGCGCGCCATCGCGCTCAACTCGATCATGTTCAATTCGGCGCGGCTGGTGGGCCCGGCCATTGCAGGCGTGCTGGTCGCCGCGATCGGGGAGGGGTGGTGCGTCGCGCTTAATGCGGTGTCCTATGTTGCCGTCATCGTGAGCCTGGCTATGGTGAAGGTGGAGCCACAGCCCATGCGTGAGCCCAGCCATCCCCTGAGCGATCTCGCGGCGGGGTTCGCGTATGTCACGGCCCATCCGCACATTCGCTCCCTGCTTCTGCTGCTTGCGCTCTCGAGCCTTTTCGGGACGTCCTATCTCACGCTGATGCCCGTATTTGCGCGTGACGTGCTGCATGGCAGCTCGGATCTGCTGGGCTACATGATGTCTGCGGTGGGGGCCGGTGCGCTGGCCGGTGCGGTCGTTACCTCTTGGATCAGGCCTGCGCAGATGTTGGTGGTGCCTTGCCTGGCGGCAGCATTGTTTGGGGGCGCACTCGCCGCCTTTGCGATGTCCGAGACCATCTGGCTTTCGTTGTTTCTGCTGGTGCCCGCTGGATTTGGCATGATGGCGATGGGCGTTGCGACGAACACACTGATCCAGGGCGCTGTGGAAGATGCGATGCGTGGACGCGTCATGGCTTACTACGTCATGTCGTTCATAGGGATGGCGCCCGTCAGTGCGTTGCTGGCGGGTTGGGTTTCCCATGGCATCGGGGCACCGGCGACGCTCGCTGCTGGCGGGATCATGTGCGTCGTTGCTGCGAGCGGCATGTGGGTTGCGCTGTCGCGGCTTCGGCTTACGAGACCTGACACGCCCTGAAGGGAAGTGGAGGGGCTTCTGTTGCCCGGTGCCCCTCCGAACCGCGCTTGCCTGGTTAGGCAGCGAGTACCATTTCATTATCGTTGGCACATGTACGATTAGCCCGATAACGGCGGAACCATGCCGAGCGAAAGCAACGTCTTTACGCGTTCGTCGATCCTGTTTCACCCCCATCAGCCGGGCAGTCCCGCTTGAGGGGCCGCTGCCGGGATGGTGGAGGTGCCGGGTACCGCCCCCGGGTCCGATCCGTTTATTGCACGCACGTTTATCGCCATAGCCGGTTGCCCGGCTTCTTCTATATAGGCTGTCCGCGTTAAAAATTGAAGGCTGGGGATTGCGCGGTTTTCTGGTCTTTTGGGAAGTTGGTTCCGCGCGTTAATCTGGCCTGCTGCCGAGGGTGAGCCGATGCGCCAGTACCATGAGCTGATGGAACGTGTACTGCGCCACGGCGTACGGAAGCACGATCGCACCGGCACGGGTACGCTGTCGGTGTTCGGGCATCAGATGCGGTTTGAGCTTGAGGATGGGTTTCCGCTTCTGACAACCAAGAAGCTGCACCTGAAGTCGATCGTCCACGAGTTGCTCTGGTTTCTCAAGGGTGACACGAATGTGCACTACCTGCAGGGCCATGGCGTTCGGATCTGGGATGAATGGGCTGACGCGAAGGGTGACCTCGGACCTGTCTATGGGGCGCAGTGGCGTTCCTGGCCGGCGCGCGATGGCTCCACCATTGACCAGATTGCCAATCTGATCGCCCAGATCAAAAGGAACCCGGACTCGCGCCGGTTGATCGTCACGGCTTGGAACCCGGCCGATGTCGACCGGATGGCACTGCCTCCCTGCCACTGCCTGTTTCAGTTCTATGTGGCGGAAGGACGGATTTCCTGCCAGCTCTATCAGCGGTCGGCAGACATTTTCCTCGGTGTGCCTTTCAATATTGCCTCTTATGCCCTGCTCCTCATGATGGTGGCGCAGGTGACAGGGCTCAAACCCGGGGAGTTCATTCACAGCTTCGGGGATGCGCATCTGTATCTGAACCATATCGAGCAGGCCGAGCTGCAGCTGTCGCGTGCCGGCTATCCCTTGCCACGCATGCGGCTCAATCCGGATGTGAACGATATATTCGGGTTCAGGTACGAGGATTTCACGCTGGAAGGGTATCAGGCGCACCCGCATATTGCGGCGCCGGTGGCCGTGTGAGCGTCGGGCTCTCTATCCGCCGGGCGCAAGCTGCGGATGCAAGCCTGATCGTCGACTTCATCAAGGCTCTTGCAGGCTATGAGCGGCTCGCCCATGAAGTTGACGCCGGCGTAGATGACATCACGGCTGCCCTGTTTGCACCACAGCCTCGTGTCTTTTGTGACATCGCTTCATGGGATGGTGTGCCGGCAGGATTTGCAGTCTGGTTCTATAATTTCTCCACGTTCAGAGGGCAGCATGGGATCTATCTCGAGGATCTGTTCGTGTTGCCCGCATTGCGTGGCAGGGGGATCGGGAAGGCGCTG
>JBEIFU010000124.1:0-7485 GCA_040382295.1 Alphaproteobacteria bacterium | reverse complement strand
GTCGCAGGCCTCAGCCAGGCCCTGGTAGGCAGCGACGGCGAGGAACACGTCGGAGGCCTTCACGCTGATCTTGAACTCGCGGAAGTCGTTGTCCTCGAGCAGACGCGCGTGGTCGAGCGCGCTTTCGACCATCGCCTCGGGGCATGGTTCGCCGTAGCGCTCGAGCAGGTCCTTTTCGAGCGAGCCCGCGTTCACGCCGATGCGCATCGACACGCCGTGATCCTTGGCGGCCTTGACCACCTCGCGCACGCGCTCGGCCGAGCCGATGTTGCCGGGGTTGATGCGCAGGCAGGCGGCGCCCGCCTCGGCCGCCTCGATCGCGCGCCTGTAGTGGAAGTGGATGTCCGCCACGATCGGCACCTGCACGGCGCGGATGATCGATTTCAGCGCGCGGGTCGAGTCCTCGTCGGGGCAGGAAATGCGCACGATGTCGGCGCCGGCGGCCTCGAGCGCCTTGACCTGGCGGATCGTGCCCTGGATGTCGGTCGTCAGCGTATTCGTCATCGACTGCACCGAGATCGGCGCGTCGCCGCCGACCTCGACCTTGCCGACACGAATCTTGCGACTTTTCCGGCGAATGATGTCTCTGTAGGGGCGGATGCTCATGGCGGGAGAAATAGCAATTTCAGGGGGTTGAGGCCAGAGGTGTGGCCCGGGCGGAGCTCGCCATCGCGCGCGACCTGCGATCCGTTCTTGTGGCGACATGGGAATTCCCTTGGTTTCATCTTGCTGTTCTGGTGTAAAAATAAACTGTGCCTCGGTGCTGCCCGGCATTTCGGTCAGCGCCCTTTCACGGGAGATCCCATGCGCCAATTTCTGAAATACGTTCTGCTTGCGGCTACCGGACTGTCTGTTGCCTTCGCTGCCTTGGTGCCCGCAGAGGCCGGCGTTCGCTGGGGCAAGTGCGGCGCGCCGACACGTATCGCTGGCAAGGGTGTCGAGTGCGCGAACGGGTTTTCTTATCCGTTCAGCGTCTCCAGGGCTGGCGAGACGTGGGTCGCGTCGGTCATGACGCCCTATAACCAGTGCGCGCCGTTGCGGTTCACGCTGGAAGTCGACGGCAAGCGAGTGGGCCGGACGGCGCCACTTGCGGCTGGCAAGACCGAGACGGTCACGCTGGGCAAGGACCTCGCGCCCGGGCCACATGTGCTGACCGTGAAGTCGATGTTCATGTTCGCCGAATGCTATCCGGAAGACCCGCCGGTCAGCCCGGGCAACTGGGGCGTCGATACGAAGATTTCCGTGAAGCCCTGAGCGGCTAGCGCCGGCCCTCGATTACATCGGCCATGAGGACCGGATCCTGCATGGGGATGAAGTGCGTGAGTTCAGGCAGGAAGACGTCACGGCCCTGCTCGAACAGCTCGAAGAGATGCGGCCAGGTCGGCGAGGCGGTAAAGTCGGTGTGGTCGCGTGGGCCGGGCTTTGGCGGCGGGGCGCGCATCACGGTCACGGGCACCTTCACGCGGCGGGCGTCGTCATGGATGTCGGCTCCTCCGGCTGCCATGTAGATCGATGCCTCGATGGCCGGGGGGCATGCGAGCTCGACGCCGGTGCCGTCGGCCTTGGGTTGCGATCCGAAGCGGCAGTAGTCCTCGAGCACCTCGCGCTTCCAGAGATTGTAGGGCTTGCGGTGGCTGAATAGGTTGAACATGGCCTCCCAGCTTTCCCACGCATTGCGGCGGCGCGCCACGGGGTGGTCGACGCCTTCGGGCCACGGTGTTCGGGCGGCGTAGACCTCGGGTGACATGATGACGGGATCAACCAGCACGAGGCGGGAGAACTGTTGCGGCAGGCGGGCGGCGAGTTGTACGAGAATGTGACCGCCCATCGAATGGCCGACGCCGACTGTGGGTCCGAGGCGCAGGTGCTGCAACAGTTCCAGGATGTCGGTTGCCGGGTCGCGCCAGTTCATCACCGGGCCGCGCTTTTCGGAGCGGCCGTGACCGCGCGTCTCGACAGCGATGATGTGATAGTCCTGACCAAGGGCTGCAATGGTGCGATCCCAGACGCGGGCGTGGAAGCCGGTCGCATGGATGAGCAACAAAGGCTCGTGTCCCGGCGTGCCCCATTCAAACCAAGCGATGCGGGCGCCGCTGGCGTCGAAATGGTTCAGTCTCGGGTCTGCATGCCTGGTCACGATTTTCTTTGTCCTCGGTGGGCGCGGTAGCCCAATTTGCTGATCTAGGGCCTTGAGGCGCAGACCTGCAAGGTTGACGAGCGCCGGATGGCGGGTGCATGAAGGCGGAACAGGCTATTTCCCGGCAGTCCATGAACTATATCGAAGCAAGACACACTCATCTTTCGCGCGCCTCGGGTGCGGTCAAGCTGCATGGCCCGGAGGGTTTTGTCGGCATGCGCAAGGCCGGGCAGCTTGCGGCGGCGTGCCTTGACATGCTTGCCGATCATGTCAGGCCCGGCATGCGCACGGATGCGCTGGACAGTCTGGCCAATGACTTCGTCGTCGACCATGGCGGCATTCCCGCGACGGTCTTCTATCGCGGCTATCGTTACTCCAGCTGCATCTCGATCAATGAAGTCGTCTGCCATGGCATGCCATCGGAGCGCGAACTCAAGGACGGGGACATCCTGAACATCGATGTGACAGCCATCGTTGATGGCTGGCACGGCGACACGAGCCGCATGTATCTGTGCGGCGACGTGCCCCTCAAGGCGCGCCGGCTGGTCGATGTCACCTACGACGCGATGATGCGAGGCCTCTCCGTCATCAAGCCCGGCAACAAGACCGGCGACCTCGGGCGGGCGATCCAGGCCTATGCGGAGGCGCATGCCTATTCGGTGGTTCGCGATTTCTGCGGCCATGGGCTTGGCAAGGTGTTCCACGATGCGCCGAACATCCTGCACTATGGGCAGGCGGGTTCGGGACTGGAGTTCAGGGAAGGCATGATCTTCACGGTGGAGCCGATGATCAATGCCGGCAAGTGGCAGGTGAAACTGAAGAGCGACGGGTGGACTGCTGTTACAAAAGACCGGTCCCTCTCGGCACAATTTGAACATAGTGTTGGCGTGACATCCACGGGGGTCGAGATCTTCACGGCCTCGCCGAAAGGATTGCACAAGCCACCCTATGAGACGCCATGAACTGAACGAAGCGGCGCCTGCCCTTCACGATCATCGACTTGGCCATCGCGAACGGCTGCGCGTGCGGTTGCGGGCGGGCGGTGGCTTGGGGGTCCACGACTACGAGCTCGTCGAGCTCCTGCTGTGCCTTGCCGTGCCGCGGCGGGACATGAAGCCGGTGGCCAAGCGCCTGCACGAGGCGTTCAGCGGCGACCTGTCGGGCCTGCTTGCGGCCTCGCGTGCCGACCTCATGCGGACCGAGGGCGTGGGCGAAGCGGCGGCGGACGTGATCGCCCTGGTCGGGGTGCTTGTTGCGCGATCGGGTGCGCAATCGCTCATGAAACGCGATGTCCTTTCTTCATGGAGTGCGGTGGTTGCGTATTGCCAGCGCACCATGCAGGGTCTGGCGCGGGAGCAGTTCAGGGTCCTGTTTCTCGATCGCAAGAACAAGCTGATCCGGGACGAGACGATGGGCGAAGGCACTGTGGACCAGGCGCCGGTGTATCCGCGCGAGGTCGTGAAGCGGGCGCTTGAGTTGCAGGCCTCGGCGCTGATCCTTGTCCACAATCATCCCAGCGGCGACCCGGCCCCCTCGTCGGCCGATGTCGAGATGACCCGGCTGATCGTCGAGGCAGCGCGCGCGCTGGAGATCAGCGTTCATGACCATCTGATTGTGGGACGCGACGGTCACGCGAGCCTGCGCCAGATGGGCCTCATGTAGGGCACCTTCTGTCGCGGGCAGATTCCGACGCTATGGGATAACAGCGCCGATCATCGCCGAAATCGCCGAAAACAAAAATTGAACAAATTGTCGCAGGCCGGGGATGGTGGATTTGCCGGGGTTGCGTCAGCGGGGTCCCGGGTCGCTCGCTGGCGCTCGCGTCCGGGATGACGAGAAATGGGTATACCCAAAGTGCACTGTCACCGTATTCCGGCCTGGTCGAGGAGGAAGGCTGCGATGAAGACGGCTTCACCGGATGCCGTGAGGCGGCCGGTGTCGCCGGCGTGGCCGGCGGTCATGTTGACGCGGAAGAGAAGCGGGTTCTGGTCCGTCTTCAGGCGGCGGAGGCGAGCGACCCATTTGGCGGGGCCGGCGTAGCCGACGCGTCCATCATTGTAGCCGGCAGTGACCAGCATCGCGGGATAGGCGCGGGCTTCGACCTGGTCGTAGGGGGAGTAACTGCGGATGAAGGCATAGTCGCCCGGATCAGCCGGATTGCCCCACTCGTCATATTGCAGCGTGGTGCCGGGCTGCTGGTCGTCGAGCATGCGCGACAGGATGTCGGCGCCGGGCTTGCGTGCGACGACTGCCTTGAAGAGATCCGGGCGCGTATTGGCGACGGCGCCCACCAGCAGGCCCCCTGCCCCGTGGCCCATGGCAAAGAGCCTTGCGGGATCGGCGAGGCCGGATGAGGTGAGGTGGCCGGCAACCGCGATGAAGTCGGAGAAGGTGTTGGCCTTGGCGCGCAGGCGGCCCTCGAGGTGCCAGGCTTCGCCCTGTTCGCGGCCGCCGCGCGTGTGTGCCCACGCTATAATGAAGCCGCGGTCCATGAGGCTGGCGAGCGCCGGGTCGAACCGGGGCCGGTTCGACTGCCCGTGGGCGCCATAGCCGATGATGAGGGTCGGCGCCTTTCCGGCGGCGCGCCTGTCGCGACGCCAGGCGACCGTCAGTGGCACCTGGCGCCCGTCGGGCGCCGCAGCGCGCTGGAGCTCGACCTGATACGCGGCGGGTTCAAATGCGGGGACAATATAGCGCTGGACCAGCTTCCTCTCGCCGGTGGCGACATCGATGTCGACGATGGTGTCGGGGGTGGCTGGCGCGGTGATGCCAACGCGAAGGGTCCTGGCCGCAGGGTCGGCATTGCGCACGCCACTGATGCCGTTGCGGCCCGAGATATCGAAACTTGCGCCCGGGGCGTCCGGTGGCACGTCCAGCACCGCCCCGCTGCCTGTATCGATGAGCCGCAGTCGGGACGCGCCTGCCGACCAGAGCTGCAGGGCCACCACCTTGCCGACAATCTCGAAGTCCTCGATGAACGTGCCGCGCGACGTGGGCACGGCCTCGGACCAGGCGGCGGGCTGGGCCAGGCCTGCGGTCATGATGCGGCCGTCGGGGGCATCGAGGTTCGTCCTGATCCAAAGCCTGCCGCCGGCTTCCTCGACGTCGTAGGTCGTGCCTTCGGCGCGCGGCCTGATCGGGACCCAGCGCGCGTCAGGCCGCGCTGCCTCGATGAAGGACACTTCGGCGGTTGCCGCGTTGCTGCTTGACAGGAAGATCAGGCGACCGCTCTTCGAGCGCCTGAGCGCGAGGGCAAACCGGGGGTCCTTTTCCTCGTGGATGGTCCGATCGGTTGCGGGATCGGTGGCGATCACGTGGCGCATCAGGCGGAAAGGGCGCGCGGTTCCAGGCTCGAGCTTCACGTAGAAGACGGTCCGGTTGTCGGCGGCAAAGGCAAATCCGGGGGCGACATATTTGATTGATCTGCTGCCGCCGGTGCGGGTGTCCCGCATCGTCAGCGTGTACCAGCCATCGCCTTCGTGGTCGGCAGTCCAGCCGAAGATCGCGCCGTCGCCGGTGGCTGCATAGTGTCCCAGAACAAACTGGTTGTACTTCTGGCCTTCGCTTTCACCGTCGAGCAGGATCTCCTCCGGCGCTGCCATCGAAGCTTTGCGGCGCGCGACGACCGGATAGTCCGCACCCGGCGCAAAGCGTTCGTAGTACCAGTCGCCGCCATCGCGGAAGGGTGGCGTGCCGGGGCGCGCGCCCAGGCGGGCGGTGATCTCGGTGCGCAGCGTAGCCTGCAAGGCAGCCGTGTGCGCCATGGCCTCGCCCGCGTAGCGGTTCTCCTCCTCGAGATAGCGGACAACCTTCTCGGTATTCTTCTCGCTGAGCCAGTAATAATAGTCGGTGCGCTTGGCCCCATGCGGGGCGATGAGCATCGTACCCTTCATCTCGGCATAGGGAGGAAAGCCCGGCTTGCGATCGACGGCGAGGCCCGGGGTCGTGATCGTCACTGTCTGCGGGGTGGTGCCCGTGGATGGTCCGAAGGGCATCATGTCCTTGACGCTCGCGCAGGCTGAGAGGGCCGCGAGTGAGGCAGTCAAAAGTGCTAATCGGACGAAGTGCATTGGCATGATCCGGGATCGAGGGCGCGTGCGGCACGCCGGATGCGGCGCACCTTGCATAGAAAGGTGCTCGTTGTCACGCAACCCCTGGCCCTCGAACCGTTGGGGCAGACAGGTTTCACGCGAAGGCGCGAAAGCAATTTTGGTGCACCAACTTTCCGCGATTGCGTTCGACGCATGGTCCTCAACCATCGTGACACCGCTGGTTCTGATCTTCGCATTCATGTTGACTGATTCTTCGCGTTCTTCGCGGATTCCCCGCCTTCGCGTGAAATCTTTCTTGTCCCGCACGTTTCAGACTTCCGCATTCCATTCCCGTGCCTCAAGGGCTACAACTCGTCGGTGCAATGGAGGCGGCATGATGAAGCTGAAAGACCCACAACTTCTGCGGGAAAAGGCCTATCTCAACGGCGAGTGGGTCGGGGCGGATTCGGGGGCGGTTTTTGACGTGACCAATCCGGCGACGGGGGCGGTGCTGGCGCGGCTGCCGGACATGATCGAGGGCGAGACGCGCCGGGCGATCGAGGCGGCGGCGGCGGCGTGGCCGGCGTGGGCGGCGAAGACCGCCAAGGAGCGGGCCCTTGTCTTGCGCAAGTGGTACGAGCTCATCATGGGGGCGCAGGAAGACCTCGCCATCATCATGACCAGCGAACAGGGCAAGCCCCTGGCCGAGGCGCGCGGCGAGGTTGCCTATGGCGCCTCGTTCATCGAGTGGTTTGCCGAAGAGGGAAAGCGCATCTATGGCGACGTGATCCCGCAGACGCAGCCGGGGCGGCGCATCGTGGTGCTGAAGCAGCCGATCGGCGTCGTGGCCGCGATCACGCCGTGGAACTTCCCCAATGCGATGATCACGCGCAAGTGCGGGCCGGCACTTGCTGCGGGCTGTCCCATCGTCATCAAGCCACCGGCCGAGACGCCGCTGTCGGCGCTGGCGCTGGCTGTGCTGGCCGAGCGCGCGGGCATCCCGAAGGGAATCTTCAACATCGTCACTACTGCACATTCCTCGCGCGTCGGCCAGGAGATGACGGCGAATTCGCTGGTCAGGAAATTCTCGTTCACGGGCTCGACCGAGATCGGCAAGCTGCTCATGCGCCAGTGCGCATCGACCGTCAAGAAGGTGTCCCTTGAACTTGGCGGCAATGCACCCTTCATCGTTTTCGACGATGCGGATCTCGATGCGGCGGTCCAGGGCGCGATGCTGTCGAAGTTCCGCAACATGGGCCAGACCTGCGTGTGTGCGAATCGAATCTTCGTGCAGGACAAGGTGCATGACGCGTTTGC
>JBEIFU010000123.1:0-7560 GCA_040382295.1 Alphaproteobacteria bacterium | reverse complement strand
GTGGTGGATCGTCGACAGTTCGGCCGCCAGATCAGTGAATTCCAGGCGACCCAGTTCCGGCTTGCTGACATGGCGACCGAGCTCGAGGCTTCACGCCTCATGATCTGGAATGCGGCGGCAGCCCTCGATCGTCGCGACCCAAGGGCGACCATGCTCTGCGCGATGGCCAAGCGATTTGCTACTGACCAGGCATCCGCGATTGCAAATGATGCGCTGCAGCTGCATGGAGGCTATGGCTATCTCAAGGATTTCCCGCTCGAGCGTCACGTGCGTGACCTGCGGGTCCACCAGATCCTCGAGGGAACGAATGAGATCATGCGCGTCATCATTGCTCGAGAGCTCTCGCGCCAATAGGGCCATGCCCTTTCGCCCTGCCGGAAAGAATACAGGTGAGTAAGCACCATGGATGAAGTCCTCTTCGAGCGTCAGGGCAGGGCGGGTGTGATCACGCTCAATCGGCCGAAGGCCCTTAATGCTCTGACCCTGTCCATGGTCGATGCCATGAGCGCTCAACTCAGGGCCTGGCGCGACGATCGGGATATCGAAATGGTCGTTGTGAAGGGAGCGGGCGACAAGGCTTTCTGCGCTGGAGGGGATATTCGCGCGCTGTACGATTCCGGAAAGGCGGGCACGCCCTACGTGATCGACTTCTATGCGCGCGAGTATCGCCTCAATACGATGATCAAGCGCTATCCCAAGCCCTATGTCGCACTCGTCAACGGGATCGTCATGGGTGGCGGTGTCGGCGTTTCGGTCCATGGAAGCGTTCGGATCTGTGGTGAGCGCACGATGTTTGCGATGCCCGAGACCGGGATCGGCCTTTTTCCGGATGTCGGTGGAACCTACTTCCTGCCGCGATGCCCGGGCGAGATCGGCATGTACCTTGCCCTGACCGGGGCGCGGCTCGATGTTACAGACGCCCGCTATGCCGGGGTTGCCACGCACGTTGTGCCTCAGGCCCAGCATGAAGACCTTCTCGACGCGCTCTGCAACGGTTCGGATCCGCTTCAGGATGTCCTCGCCCGACATGCCGTGTTTGCCCAGGACAAGCCCAAGCTCGAAGGCCTGCGTCCGGCGATCGACGGGCATTTCTCCGGTGCGTCGGTCGAGGCGATTTTTGCCTCGCTCCAGTCGGGCTCCTCGCTCTTCGAGGAGCAGACGCTGAAGACCCTCAAGACCAAATCGCCCACCAGCCTCAAGGTTGCCTTTCGCCAGGTTCGAGAGGGGGCAAAGCTTGGGTTCGAGGATTGCATGCGCCTCGAATTCCGGCTGACCAACCGCTTCATGCGCGGCGTGGACTTTTATGAAGGCGTACGCGCGGTCATCATCGACAAGGACAATGCGCCGCGATGGAGTCCGCCTGCGCTGGATCAGGTCAGCGCCGCAGATGTGGACCGCTATTTCGCGCCCCTTGAAGGCGGCGACCTGGCACTGGGATAATCGTCACCAAAGGGAGTGTGCGCACATGAAGATCGGATTCATTGGCCTTGGCAACATGGGCGGCCCCATGGCGGCGAACCTCGCGAAGGCCGGCCATCAGGTCACCGCGTTCGATATGTCTGCTCCTGCCCTCGACAAGGCTGCGGCTGCCGGGATTGCAAAGGCCTCAACCGCGACTGCAGCAGCTTCCGGTGCCGAAATCGTCGTAAGCATGTTGCCTGCGGGGCAGCATGTGCGCAGCGTCTACCTGGGCGGTGATGGCATTCTCGCCAGCTCGGCCCCAGGCACGCTTTTCATCGACTCATCGACCATCGATGTGGCTACCGCGCGCGAGGTGCATGTCGCCGCAAGCCAGCGGGGCGTGCATTTTCTCGATGCGCCTGTATCGGGCGGCGTCGGGGGGGCGGCCGCCGGGACCCTGACATTCATGGTGGGTGGCGACGCGCCTGCTTTCGAGCGGGCAAGACCCATTCTGGAGAAGATGGGCAAGAACATCTTTCATGCGGGTGGAGCTGGCAACGGGCAGGCTGCGAAGATCTGCAACAACATGCTTCTGGCGATCTCGATGATCGGGACCTGCGAGGCTTTCGTCCTTGCCGAGAAGTTGGGCCTTTCGCATGAGACCCTGTTCCGCATCTCCTCGACGGCTTCCGGCCAGTGCTGGAGCCTGACCAGCTATTGCCCGGTTCCGGGGCCCGTGCCGGCCTCGCCTGCCAATCGCGATTACCAGGCTGGCTTTACTGCGGCCATGATGCTGAAGGACCTCAAGCTGTCCCAAAATGCGGCACAGGCTGCGGGGGCTGCCACGCCGCTGGGAGCCCAGGCAACGGCGCTTTACATGCTTTTCGAGTCGGCAGGCGCGGGGGCGAAGGATTTTTCGGGCATCATCGAGATGCTGCGCGGGCAGCAGGCGCCTTAACCTTGTCTTTGCTACGTTGCTTAGAACGTCCTTAGCGCGTGGCGTCTAGTCTTGCGGCTGAATGCAGAGGGGCAAAACGTCCCGGCATATGGTTGCAGGTGGGATCATGACCGTCACGGCGAACGTACGTGTGCAGGGCGAGCTGGCGCAAGAGGGCGTCAGGCAGCGTTATCTGGATTGCCTGAATCTGATCGAGCGCCTTCATCGGCAATTGCTCGATGTGATCAAGGACGAACTGGACCGCGTGCAGCAAGGTGACGTCAACAGCGTCCAGGCGCTGCTGCTTTTCAACATCGGCACGCAGGAACTGACGGCTGGCGAGCTTCGCACGCGCGGCCATTATCTGGGTTCGAACGTGTCTTATAACCTCAAGAAGCTGGTCGAGGCTGGATACGTCAATCACGTGCGTTCCGAAACGGACCGGCGTTCCGTTCGCGTCAGCCTAACGGACAAGGGTCGGGTCATCGCCAAGATCGTGGCGGGCCTGTTCGACAGGCACGTCCAGCTGGTTGAGCCGGCGGGCGGCCTCGAGCTGTCCGAGTTTGCGAATCTGAACCGTTCGCTGCAGCGCCTCGAGCGTTTCTGGCTGGACCAGGTGCGCTACCGGCTCTAACCGCAGAACACCACGCTGCGCTTTCCCCACCTGTTGCGTCGATAGGCGCGGACGATGGCCACAGCCTCGGGTGGAATGTCGCCCCTTGCATTGAGCCCAAGCTTGCGCGCGAACGATTGTGTCACCGGAAAGCCGTGTGTCAATGACCCATCGCTCAGCGTGCGGGCAATGCGTTCGGCGGTGGCAGCCGGGTAGGTTCCCTTCATGAGGGCCAATGCGGCCTTGTGATCCTGCTGCATCCCGATGGTGCACATGGAGCCCAAGGCGACCAGTTCGTCATCGATGAGGCGTCGGCGCTTGGTGGCGCAGAGATCGATGATGGCGCGTCCGGGCATCGTGCGCTGCAGATGGTGGACGTATACCTGCACATCGATGGGACCCAGAACCGCGTGCGGGGCCAGCACGATCTCGTCCGCCGCGAGGGCAATCACCGTTCCCCCTGACATCGCAAAGTGCGGTACGAACACGGTCTTGCGTCCGCGATGGGCCTTGATTGCCAGCGCTATCTGGTGCGCCTCGTAGGCGTAACCGCCGGGTGTATGCAGGATGATGTCCAGCGGCTTGTCGGGTGGTGTCGACTGCAAAGCTGCCATCACGTCCTCGGCCGTGATGGTGTCGACGGAGTCGCTTTCCATTCCGGCCTGGTGAATGACGCAGATGACGCGGCTGCCGCGCGCCTGTTCCATGGCCGCGATGAAGGGGCGCAAGGTGATGTCGCAGCTTTCGAGGGCGACACCGTGGGGATCATCGTCAACGTCGTCCTCTTCGTCGTCGTGCGCGAGGGTCTGCGGTGCCCCGCAACCGCATGACGTCGCAGCTTCAGCCTTTGCCATCGTTGCGCCATGGCCGAGGCACGTCTCGAAGTCGTTTGCCAACAGCATTCGCGCGCGGGTGGCGTCGATCTTCCGCTCGGCCACGTGCACGCCTTTGTCCCGGACCGGCGCTGACCTGCACACCTGCAGCAGGCTGTAGAGTTCGGGCGGCAGTGCCGTCGTCACATTCAATCCCATAGACTTCGCGTCGCTTGCCGTCAGAGGCTGCCACGGCACCCGTTTGCTGCTGATCAGTTCATTGACGGTACGCGAGGGGGCCTTCCCGGCGAGGATCTCCTGCACAAACGCGCGCAGTTCGCGGGTGCTGTTGCGCGCGAAGGTCTGGCGCATGATCGTGAGGTCTTGCGTCTGGTTGACGCCCTTGTCTCGCACGACTTTCTGCAGCATTTCGTCGGATGGCTCGAAGAAGGAGAGCGTTGCTGACGATCCCATTACAATCCGGTCGCCCGCCAATGCGATCAGTGTTGCGCGCTGGTGCGCATGATGCGGCACGAAGATCGTCGTTTCGCCGGGATGGGCCTTGATGGCTCTTGCGATCTGCCGAACAGCCAGGTCGAATCCGCCAATGGCATGCAGGATGATGTCGAGTTTCGCGTCCGGTGGAACCTGCGCCATCGCCGCCATGAAATCCTGCAGGTGGTGGTTCCCGATCATGGCGTCGAAGAACCATTGTTCGAAGGTTTCCCGCACGTGCTGATGACGGTGGATGAGACCGATCACATGCGTATTCCGTGACACCTGGAAGTCCCGGACCATGTCGTCCGCAGCGCTGTTGCCGACAGTACCGAGAAGCTGGGGTTCACGCGGGGCGAAGGCCGGGCCGCTGAAGGCAGGGCGTTGCGGACGGCTTTTACCCAATCCCTCGCCGAGCAGCGTTTCCTTCAGTCTTCTGAACATGATGACGCCGCCCCACAGCCTCAACGACTTCATTTTCGTCGCATGAAAATGTGGTCCGGCCAAGGCGGGTGTCTTGCCAATCCAGGCGAAATGGAGGGCCACATTTCCCCCCATAGGCGAATTTCGCGGATTCAGGGGCGGCGAGGAGCCACTTCTGGACGGAATTCGATGGTCCCGCCGCTGCCTGTCAGGACCAGCCGTCCGCGTGTGGAGAGCGTCCAGCGTCCGGCGCCGGCGAGCGCGCGGAGATAGTCGGCTTCGGTTCGCATGGCGGCGTCGTCGATGCAGGCCATCCTGGTAGACATAATGTCCCCGAAACGAAGAGTTCCCTTACCGATCGTGACCGGGCCCGAATAGCGATTGCAGCCGCTGCTCCCCGCGCCGCGTCCGTCGGCGAAGGCCAGCGTCACCGTCTCCGGTTTTGCGACCTGCTGGCCGTTCAGGCGTATCGCCTGCCACGCGCTGCCACTCAGGCGATCGGCGACGGCGGTCGTTGTTGTCATCGAAAAGACAATCGTCAGGACGAGAAGGTTGCGGATCGTGGATGACATGGCGAGCCTCATCGTTTCAGGAGAGAGCCCAGCAGGCCGCGCACCAGAGCGCGACCCAGCGAGGAGGCCACGGAGCGTGCGGCGCTCTTCGTGGCTGCTTCGGCGACCGTCTGCCGGTTGGAGCTGCGTGGTGGCGCAGGGCGGGGGGCTGGCTTATCGCCCCAGCTTCGCCTGGCGGGGCGACGGGGATTGGTGCGGTCGGGGGCCTCGGTGCGGGCGACGGCTGCGCGCTCGCGCAGGATTTCATAGGCCGACTCCCGGTCAACAGCCTGGTCATAGAGGCCCTTGAGCGGGCTGCGACCCATCGCGCTTGCGCGCTCGGCAGGTGTGATGGCGCCCATGCGCCCGGTGGGCGGCGCGATGAGAACGCGGTCAACGACCGAGGGGATCCCCTTTGCATCGAGTGTCGATACAAGCGCTTCGCCCACGGCGAGTTCCTGAACCGCGTCGGCTGCGCGAAACGCAGGGTTCTCGCGGAAATTATCGGCGACTGCCTTGACGGATTTGCGATCCTTCGGCGTGAAGGCGCGCAGGGCGTGCTGAACCTTGTTGCCCAACTGACCCAGGACATCGTCGGGCACATCCAGCGGAGACTGGCTGATGAAGTAGACGCCGACGCCGCGCGATCGGATCAGCCTGACCACCTGCTCGACCTTGTCAACCAGAGCCTTGGGCGCATCGTCGAACAGGAGATGCGCCTCGTCGAAGAAGAAGACAAGCTTCGGCCTTTCGAGATCGCCCACTTCCGGCAGCTGTTCGAACAGTTCGGAGAGCAGCCACAGGAGGAAGGTGGCGTAGAGCTTCGGGTTGCCGAACAGCTTCTCCGCTGCCAGGACGTGGATGGCACCGCGTCCCGCCTCATCGCAGAACAGAAGGTCATTGAGGTCAAGTGCCGGCTCGCCGAAGAAGGATTCTCCGCCCTGGTTTTCCAGCGTCAGGAGTGCGCGCTGGATGGCTCCGATGCTGGCAGGGGCGATGTTGCCGTAGGAGAGCGTGTACTTATCGGCATTCTCGCCCACGCTGACCAGAACCGCCCGAAGGTCTTTCAGGTCCACCAGCAGCAAGCCCTGTTCATCCGCAACGCGGAAAACGATGTTGAGCACGCCTTCCTGGGTTTCATTGAGCTGCAGCATGCGTGCCAGAAGCGTGGGACCCATTTCGCTGACTGTTGCCCGCAACGGGTGACCCAGTTCACCGAAAAGGTCCCAGAACACGACAGGGTGACCTGCCGGTTGCCAGGGCGGGTTGCCAATCTTCGACAGGCGCTCGGCGATGAAGGGCTTGGGATCTGCCGGCAAGCACAGGCCGGCGAGGTCGCCCTTGATGTCGGGGGCAAACACGGGAACGCCGGCGCGGCTGAAACCTTCGGCGAGCACCCGCAGCGTTGCCGTCTTGCCGGTTCCCGTTGCGCCGGCAATCATGCCATGGCGGTTGGCGGTGGACAGAAGGAGGTGGCTGGCCGCATGTCCCATGCCAAGGAAAATGCCATGCGCGTCAGCCATGACGGGCCTCCTCTTCGCGGTCCTTACGGCCCGGCGTGTTCATCCACAGGATCAGGTAGCGCACGGGTACAACCCATGCCATGCCGGCCACGGCGTAGAAGAGAAACTCGAGGATGCCGCGCGCCTGGGGCAGCACGTCGACCGCGACCCGCATGACAAGCAGGCAGTAAAGGGCAATGAATCCGGTGAGGATGAAAACGCCCAGAAACTTCTTGATCCGCATTCGCATTTCGCCTGCTTATCAATTCGCGCCCGCAAGGGCAAACGTTGCGGGCGTCTGCTATAAGGAACATCCCCACCGACGGAGCTTCAACGATGATCTTCCGGCAGTTGTTTGACCCTGCGTCCTCCACCTATTCCTACATCCTTGGCGATGAGGCTACTCGCGAGGCTGTCCTCATCGACCCGGTCTTTGACCAGGTGCACCGGGAAATTGCGCTCCTGCGCGAGTTGGGCCTGAAGCTCAACGCGACGATAGACACCCATGTTCACGCCGATCATGTCACGGGTGCCTGGCTCCTGCGTCAGAACGTGGGCAGTCGCATTGCCCTCGCGGCGCAGGGCGGCGCCCAAGGCGTTGACCTCGAGTTGCGGCATGGCGATCGTGTTACCTTTGGTTCCCGCAGCCTCGAGGCCCGCGCGACACCGGGCCACACGAATGGCTGCATGACCCTCGTCCTCGATGGCAAATCGATGGCCTTCACAGGGGATGCCCTGCTGATCCGTGGCTGCGGCCGCACGGATTTCCAGCAAGGCAGTGCCGCGCGCCTGTTCCGCTCCGTCCATGACCAGATCTTCAGCCTGC
>JBEIFU010000122.1:0-7607 GCA_040382295.1 Alphaproteobacteria bacterium | reverse complement strand
TGCCCCTCTCCGCTTGAGGCGGTCTCAAGAAGAATGCCCGCGATCTTCCGACCCTCGACCAGCACATCATTTGGCCATTTGAGCCTGACCTTTTCGGAAGGGACCCAGGCACAGAGCGCATCATGCACCGCAAGCGCGGCTACGAACGACAGTCGCGCAGCATCGGCAGGGCCACAGCAGGGATCGAGCAGCAATGTGGTCATCAGGTTGCCGCGCGGCGAAACCCAAGCACGCCCCCTGCGCCCTCTGCCGGCTGTCTGGGTGTGGGCCAGGATCCAGAGCGGTCCCGACGATCCGGACGAAGCCCGCCGCCGCGCCTCTTCGTTGGTCGAGTCGATCTCGTCGAATACGATCAATCCGTACCCGTCCGGGACCGTCATCGCCGCCATATCAAGGGATGAGCGCGCGCGCTGCCACGAGGGCCGCATCGGTCACCGCCAGCGGCGACACGATGAAGAACAGCACAAAAGCAGAGGAGCCGGCCAAGAGGGCTGCGTTGACGGTGCTGATCGGCTTCTCGAACGGAGCCGCGGGCTCGTCGAAGAACATGACCTTGACGACACGCAGGTAATAAAACGCCCCAATCACGCTGGTCAGGAACCCGATGGCCGCCAAAACATAATGCTGCGCCTCGACAGCAGCAAGAAAGACGTACCACTTGCCCATGAAACCGGCCAGCGGCGGGATGCCGATCAGGCTGAACATCAGAATGGCCAGCAGGTATGCCATCGTTGGATCCCGGCGAGATAGGCCGGCGAGATCCGACACCTGCTCAAGCGGCTTGCCGTCGCGGCGCATCTGCAGCAGGCAAACGAAGGTGCCTACCGTCATCGCAAGATAGATCACGAGGTAGGTCAGCACCCCCTGGATGCCAGCCTGTGACCCAGCCGCGAAGCCGATGAGCGCATAACCCATGTGGCTGATCGACGAGTAGGCCATGAGCCGCTTGATGTTTTCCTGCCCGATCGCAGCAAGTGCGCCCAGAAGCATAGAGGCAACCGAAACGGGGATGATGATCTGCATCCACGCCTCTTGCGCCGCTGCGAAGGGTCCGAACACCACGCGCATCAACAGCGCCATCGCGGCTATCTTTGGTGCCGCCGCAAAAAAAGCTGTGACCGGCGTGGGCGCTCCCTCGTAGACGTCCGGTGTCCACATGTGGAAGGGCACGGCCGAAACCTTGAAGGCGAGCCCCGCAAGGACGAAGACAAGACCGATCGTGGTCCCGATCTGCGTGCTATCGGCAGCAACGGAAGCCGCTATCCCGTCAAAGGCCGTTGTTCCAGTGAACCCGTAGATAAGGCTTGCCCCATAGAGCAACATGCCTGACGAAAGTGCACCCAGCACGAAATACTTGAGTCCCGCCTCTGTCGACCGCGCGTCATCGCGCGCGAATGATGCGAGGACGTACAAAGCAAGGCTCTGAAGTTCCAGACCAACGTAGAGGACTATGAGGTCGTTCGCCGAGATCATGACCAGCATGCCGAGCGTCGCCAACGTCACGAGCAGCGGGTACTCGAAGCGGGTCAGCTTCTCGTCGCGCAGGTAGTCAAGCGACATCAGCATGGCAATGGCCGAACCGCCAAGGACCAGCAGCTTGAGAAAACGTGCAAACGGGTCGATCACCATGGTTCCGGAGAACGCAAGAACCTTGCCCTCGGGGCCCGTGGCCACGAGATACCCAACACCCACCAGCAAGGCTACGCAGGCCCAGGTGACCAGTGTATGCCGCCGGTCGCCTGCGAAAACGCCAATGAGAAGCAGGGCCATCGCACCAACTGCAAGCGCGATCTCAGGCATGGTTGCCGCGACATCCGCCTGGAACTGGATCAGATCGATGCCGCCGTTCATGGCGTGGCTCCTTCACTGGCGTCTGCCGTCTTGAGCTTGCCCTCGATCTGGTCGAGGGTCGCCTGGACGGAGGTCCCGGTCATGTCGAAAATCGGCTTCGGATAGAAACCGAAGAAGATCGTGGCGGCCACCAGTGGCGCAAGAATGAACGCCTCACGCCCGTTCAGGTCCTCGATGTCCTTGAGCTCTGGCTTCTCAAGCTCTCCGAAGACAACGCGTCGATAGAGCCACAAGGCATAGGCCGCACTTAGCACCACACCGGTCGTGGCAAGGATTGCGATGGTGGAATTTGCTTCGAATGCGCCGACCAGGCTCAGGAACTCACCGACAAAGCCGCTGGTGCCGGGAAGACCCACATTGGCCATGGTGAAAACCATGAAGACAGCCGCATAGATCGGCATGCGGTTCACGAGACCCCCATAGGCCTTGATCTCGCGCGTATGCATGCGGTCATAGACAACCCCGACGCACAGGAACAGCGCGCCTGAAACGAAACCGTGACTGATCATCTGCATGACCGCACCGTCGACGCCCTGCCTGTTCAGCGCGAACAGCCCCATGGTCACGAAGCCCATGTGCGCCACCGATGAATAGGCGATGAGCTTCTTGATATCCTCCTGCATGAGCGCGACCAGCGAGGTGTAGATGATAGCGATCACGGACAGCACCATCACGAAGTCTGCGAAATAGGTCGATGCATCCGGAAACATCGGAAGCGAGAACCGGATGAAGCCATAGCCCCCCATCTTCAGAAGGATACCCGCGAGGATCACCGATCCTGCCGTGGGCGCCTCCACATGTGCATCCGGCAACCAGGTGTGGACCGGCCACATCGGCATTTTCACGGCGAAGGATGCGAAAAACGCAAGCCAAAGCCAGGTCTGCATCTCTGGTGGGAATTCGTAGGCCATGAGGGTGGGGATATCAGTCGTCCCAGCTGTCACATACATCGCCATGACAGCGATCAGCATCAGGACCGACCCAAGCAGCGTGTAGAGAAAGAACTTAAAGGACGCATAAACCCGCCGTGCGCCACCCCAGATCCCGATGATAAGGAACATCGGGATCAGGCCGCCCTCGAAGAACAGGTAGAAGAGCACCAGGTCCAGCGAGACGAACACCCCGATCATCAGTGTCTCGAGGACGAGAAACGCGACCATGTACTCCTTCACGCGCGTCTCGATCGACGTCCAGCTGGCGAGGATGCAAAGCGGCATAAGGAACGCGGTCAGGATCACGAAAGGCAGCGAGATCCCGTCAACCCCCAGGTGGTAATTGATGTTGCCACCGAGCCAGGGGTACTTTTCCTCGAACTGGAAGCCCGGTGCAGCTGGATCGAACATTGACCAAAGCACCAGCGTCACGATGAACGTAATCGTCGTGGTGAAGAGGGAGATCTGGCGCGCCAGCATGTCGCCGGTCTTTCCTGGCTGCGTCATCAGCAGGATGAGGAGGACACCCAGCAGCGGCAGGAACGTCGTGATCGTGAGGAGGTTGTTCACTTTCCACCTCCGACGATGAACCAGGTCGCGATCAGGGCCACGCCGATAAGCATCGCAAACGCGTAGTGGTAGATATAACCGCTCTGCAGCCGCACGGCCTGCTTCGTCCACTCGGTTATGCCTGCAGCTATGCCATCGGGACCAATGCCATCGATGACACGCCCGTCACCCTGCTTCCACAGGAAGTAGCCCAAGGCCTTGGAACTGCGGACGAAGAGGAAGTCATAAATCTCGTCCACGTACCACTTGTTGTAGAGGAAGAGATACAGCGGCCCCTGCCGTTCGGCCATGCGCCGCGGCAGATCCGGATAGTCCATATAGAAATACCAGGCCACCGTGAATCCGATGAGCATCACCGCAGCCGGCGACAGCAGCACCCAGACTGGCACGTGATGCCGACCATCGAGGGCGGTGTGCTCCTGCAGGTTCACGATTGCACCACGCCAGAAGTCGACATTGTGGTGCCCGATGAACTGTTCGTAGAATACGATCCCCGAAAACAGAGCGCCTGCGGCCAGAATGAACAGGGGCACCAGCATCACCGGCGGTGACTCATGGGCGTGCTCGTAAGCCTCCTGGTCGCCGCGATACTTGCCGTGGAAAGTCATGAAAATGAGCCGCCACGAGTAGAAAGATGTCATGCCAGCCGCAACAACGGCGAGTGCAAAGGCGTAGTTCCCAACCCCCGTATGCGCGGCAAAGGCGCTCTCGATGATGGCATCCTTCGACCAGAACCCGGCCAGGAAGGGAAACCCAGTCAAGGCCAGCGTCCCGATGACCATCATCCAGTAGGTAACTGGGATCTTGCTGCGGACCCCGCCCATGCGTCTCATGTCCTGCTCATCCGACAGCGCGTGGATCACAGAGCCTGCACCGAGGAACAGGAGCGCCTTGAAGAAGGCGTGGGTAAACAGGTGGAACATCGCGGCCTGATAGGCGCCAACACCCGCTGCGAAAAACATGTAACCCAATTGCGAGCACGTCGAATAGGCGACTACCCGCTTGATATCGTTCTGGAACAGCCCCACCGTCGCCGCAAAAAACGCCGTGGTCGCACCCACGACAGTCACGACCTCGAGAGCAAACGGCGCCAGTTCGAACAGCGGCGAGCAGCGGACAACCAGAAAGACGCCAGCGGTCACCATGGTTGCCGCATGGATCAGCGCCGACACCGGCGTTGGCCCTTCCATCGCATCAGGCAGCCATGTGTGCAGAAAGAACTGTGCCGACTTGCCCATTGCACCCATGAACAGCAACAAGCAGGTCGTGGTCAGGATATCCACCTCGAAGCCCGCGAATTCAAAAGTCTTGCCGGCGAACTCGCGCGCCTGCTGGAACACGCCCGGCGTTGAAGCTGTACCAAAGTCCAGCGTTCCAAACGTCAGGAAGACGGCGAAGATGCCCAGCGCAAACCCGAAGTCTCCCACGCGGTTGACGATGAACGCTTTCATGGCCGCGGCATTAGCGGTCGGCTTCTTGAACCAGAACCCGATCAGAAGATAGGAGGCAAGGCCCACGCCTTCCCAGCCAAAGAACAGCTGGACGAAATTATCGGCCGTGACAAGCGCCAGCATCGCGAACGTGAAGAGCGACAGATAGGCAAAAAATCGCGGACGATGTTCATCATGGTGCATGTATCCAATCGAATAGACGTGAACCAGCGACGATACCCCCGTGACGACCACCAGCATCACGGCGGTCAAGGCATCGACGCGGATGGCCCAGTCAACCTGCAGGGTGCCCGAGTCGATGAATTGGAACAGCGGGATGATCCGCGGCTGGTTCATCTCGAAGGTCGGCAAATCGAACAGGAACGCGGTTACCGACAAGCCTGCCGTGGCACAAAGCAGGATGGTCGCCGTGTACTCGGCGGCATGGTCGCCAAACCGCTTGCCCATCAAACCGGCAAGTATGGCGCCCAGGAGCGGAAGGACGAGGATGGCCTGGTAGAGCAATTCCACGCTGTCTACCCTTTCATGATGTTGACGTCTTCCACGGCAATCGACCCGCGATTGCGGAAGTAGACGACGAGAATGGCAAGACCGATTGCTGCTTCAGCCGCGGCAACCGTCAGAACCAGCAGGGCGAAAACCTGACCCGTCAAATCACCGAGAAACGAGGAAAACGCCACGAGGTTGATGTTGACCGAAAGCAGAATGAGCTCGATCGACATCAGGATCACGATGACATTCTTCCTGTTGATGAAGATTCCCAGGATACCGATGGTGAACAGCGCCGCCCCGACAGCCAGATAATGTCCGAGTCCGATCTCCATGCTCAGAGCCCCTCTCCCGGGCGAACCTTGCGGATCTCCACGGCCTGCTCGCGCGTTCGCCCGATCTGGGCAGACACATTTTGGCGCTTTACGCCCTCCCGATGGCGCAGGGTCAGCACGATGGCACCGATCATGGCAACCAGAAGCACCATGCCTGCCCCCTGAAACACATGGACGAACTGCGTGTACATGATGAGCCCGATGGCCTCGGTATTGGTCATGTCCGCTGGCGTTGGATAGCGGGCCACGATCTCGGTCGTGGGCGACAGGGCCCAACCGAAACCAACAGCCGCGAGTTCAAGGAAAAACACTGCGCAGAGAAGTATACCCAGAGGCGCATATTGCAGGAAACCCTGGCGCAACTCCGCAAAGTCAATGTCCAGCATCATGACGACAAACAGGAACAGGACGGCGACGGCCCCGACATAGACGACAACCAGAACCATGGCGAGGAACTCGGCCCCGAGCAGGATGAACAGGGCCGCAGCATTGAAGAACGCGAGGATCAGGAACAGGACAGAGTGGACCGGATTGCGTGCTGACACGACCAGCAACGCAGATCCGATCAGCACGGTCGCAAAAACATAAAAAGCAATGGTTGCAGCCAGCACGTCAGTCTTCCCTCATGGCGTCGGAGGCGGTCCCTAACGATAGGGCGCATCCAGTTCAAGGTTGCGGGCAATCTGGCGTTCCCAGCGGTCGCCGTTAGCCAGAAGCCTGGCCTTGTCGTAAAGCAATTCCTCACGGGTCTCGGTCGCGAACTCGAAGTTCGGCCCCTCGACGATCGCATCCACCGGGCAAGCCTCCTGGCAGAATCCGCAATAGATGCATTTCACCATGTCGATGTCGTAGCGGGTCGTGCGGCGCGAGCCGTCATCCCGCGGCTCAGCCTCGATGGTAATCGCCTGGGCCGGACAGATTGCCTCGCACAGCTTGCAGGCGATGCAGCGTTCCTCTCCGTTCGGGTAGCGGCGCAGGGCGTGCTCGCCCCGGAAACGCGGCGACAACGGTCCCTTTTCAAAGGGATAGTTCAGGGTCTTTTTGGGCCTGAAAAGGTACTTCATGGCGAGCCAGAAACCCGTCAGGAAGTCGATCATCAGGATTGTACGAAGGAACTGCGGCATGGGTTTCAACCGGGCAATTTGTCAAAGGCCAACAGGTAGCCGGCGGTCAGGATGACCCAGGCAAGCGACAGAGGCAGGAAGAACTTCCAACCGATGCGCATCAGTTGATCGTAGCGGTAACGCGGAACGATCGCCTTGACCATCGCGAACAGGAAGAAAATGAACCAGATCTTGAGGATGAACCAAAGGACGCCCGGGATCCAGTTAAGCGGTGCCACGTCGATCGGGGGATGCCATCCGCCAAGGAAGAAGATGGTCATCAGAGCGCACATCAGAACGATGCTGACATACTCCGACAACATGAACAGCAGATAGGGCGTGGACGAATACTCGACCATGAAGCCCGCCACCAGTTCAGACTCGGCCTCGGGAAGGTCGAAGGGCGGACGGTTGGTTTCTGCCAGCGCCGAGATGAAGAAGACCACCGCCATCGGCAGGAGGTGGGAGAACAGGTACCAGTTCTGGATCCCACCTTCCTGGGCCGCCACGATCTGCGAGAGGTTGAGCGAGCCGGCGGTCAGCAGAACAGTGATGATCACGAGGCCGATCGAGACTTCATAGGACACCATCTGCGCGGCTGAGCGGAGCGCGCCGAGGAAGGGATACTTGGAGTTCGAGGCCCATCCGCCCATGATGATGCCGTAGACACCCAACGAAGACACGGCAAAAATGTACAGCACGCCCACATTGATGTCGGCGAAGACCCAGCCCGCATTCACTGGAACAACCGCCCAGGCACCGAGCGCGAGCGTGGTCGTGATCAAGGGTGCGAGCAGGAAGACGCCCTTGTTGGCGCCCGCCGGCATCACGAATTCCTTGAACACGAACTTGAAAAGGTCAGCGAAGGATTGAAGC
>JBEIFU010000121.1:0-7647 GCA_040382295.1 Alphaproteobacteria bacterium | reverse complement strand
GGATATCTCAAGCGCGATAGGTGATGGAACGACGGTCACCTTGCAGATCCCGTCCGAAGCAGGCGGTACCACCATTGGCCGCGATGGAACCCTTGTCTATCCAGAGAAGTTCCGCGCCCGGGCGTGACACGCCGGCTACCGAGGTGCCGCTCCTGCGAGCGCCTCGATCTGTTGCGCGATGGCATTCGGCGGACGCGTGAAGCGGGCAAGCAAGTTGTAGAACGCAGGCACAACGAACAGCGTCAGCAACGTTGAGAACACAACACCGGCAAAAATCACGATGCCGATGGTGAAGCGGCTCTCCGAGCCTGCACCTTGCCAGAGGATCAGGGGCAGGGCACCCATTGATGTCGACAGCGATGTCATCACGATCGGACGGAAGCGCGTTTCGCAGGCCTCAACGAGCGCCTCTCGAATTGTCTTACCTGTGTCCCTCAACTGGTTGGCGAATTCCACGATCAGGATGCCGTTCTTCGCGGCAAGGCCGACCAGCATGACAATGCCGATCTGGCTGTAGATGTTGAGCGTGGAGCCCGAGGCCCAGAGTCCGACCATCGCCCCCGTCACCGCCAGAGGCACCGTCAGGATGATGATGAAGGGATGCACAAAGCTCTCGAACTGCGCCGCCAGAACGAGGAAAACGATCAAAAGAGCAAGACCGAATGTAAACGCCAGCTGCGAGCTTGATTCCTTGTACTCGAGCGATTGTCCCTTGTAGTCGATCTGGGCGTAAGGTGGCAGCTCCGTCCGAGCCGTTTCCTCAAGGAAGGCAAGGCCTTCACCCAGCGTTGTCCCCGGCGCAAGGTTGGCCGAGATCGTGATCGCGCGAAGCCTGTTGAAACGGCTAAGGGTCGCCGCACCGGCCTGCTCGCGCAGGGTCACGATGTTCGAGAGGGGAACCAGCGCGCCGTCCCGCCCCCTGACCAGAATGTCCGTGATGTCGGATGGTTGTCGGCGATCCTCGGCCACACTTTCCGCGATGATGTCGTACTCTTCGCCGTCTTCGACAATCGTCCCGATACGCCGCTGCCCCAGCAGGGTTTCCATCGTGCGCCCGATGGTCAGCGTTGACACACCCAGTTCCGCAGCCCGCGTCTTGTCGATGAGGACCGTCATCTGGGGCTTGGTTTCCTTGTAGTCGCTATCGATGTTGGTAAGGCCGGGGAACTGCTCGGCTTTCGAAAGCATCTTGTCTCGCCAGACGATCAACTCTTCGAAACTGTTGCCTCCCAGGACAAACTGCACCGGCGTCTGGCCTCCACCGCCGCGCCCGAAGCTCGAGCGCGCATTGGCCGACGCGCGGACCGCTGGAAACTTCTGAAGCTGGCGCGTCACGTCCTCGATGACCGCTGATTGAGGTGGACGTTCGCCCCAGGGGGCCAACATCACGATCCCGCGGCCACCATTGTAGTCCGACGTGAAGCCGAAACTCCTGGGCACCCGGATGATCAGGCGTGAGGCCGTACCGCTGTCAACGATGGGCAGGAGCTCCTTTTCGATTTCAAGCATTTGCTTGTGTGCCGCGGCATATCCGGTTCCCTCGGCCATCGACACGTTGATATCGAAGATGCCCCTGTCCTCGGCAGGAGCGATCTCGCCAGGAACAACCTGGAAGAGCAGAAAGCCCCCCGCCGTCGATGCAACCAGGATACCGATGACCGCCATCGGCATGTCGAGTGATCGTTCAAGCAGGCGACGGTAAATCGCAGCCATGGCTGTCGTTACGCGGTGAACGGCCTTCGACAGTGCCGTCTCGCGGCTGACGGGTACCAGCCATTGCGAGCACAACATTGCGCAGAGCGTGAGCGCGATCAGGGCCGAGAAGGCGACGGCAGCACCAAGGGCAAGACCAAGTTCGGAAAAGAGACGACCCGTTGATCCCTCCAGGAAGACAATGGGCACAAACACGGCGATCAGTACGGCTGTTGTTGCGATCACCGCGAAAGCCACTTGCCTGGTCCCGTTCAGCCCAGCCAGCAGCGCGGGCTCCCCCTCATCAATCCGGCGCTGTACATTCTCGAGGACGACAATTGCGTCATCGACGACGAGGCCGATGGCCAGCACCAGCGCCAGCAATGTCACGAGATTGATGGAAGCCCCGAAGACGTCGAGCAGGATCATGGCGCCCAGCAGGCAGACCGGTACCGTCATCGCAGGGATGGCGGCTGCCCTGAAATCGCCAAGAAAGAGATAGATCACAAGAAAGACAAGCCCACCTGTGATGGCGAGCGTAACGAACACCTCATGCACCGAGTGCTCGATGAAGACGGAATAGTCAACTGCAATGACCAGCTCTGTTCCCTCAGGCAGGTTTGCACGGATCAGGTCAACCTCCTTCCGGATGCCGCGCGCCACTGCCAGTTGGTTCGCCGTCGATTGCTTGAAAATGCCGATGCCGACCTGGCTCCGGCCATTTCCCCTGAAGTCAGTGCGGAAGTCCCGTTTGGAGATTTCCACCTTTGCGACATCTCCCAGCCGCACCAGGCTTGCGTCACTGGTTCGACGGATGACGAGCTGGCTGAAATCCTTCGCGGTGTTGTAGCCGCGCGCGATACGGATCGTCAGGTTGCGCGTATCGGACTCGATGCGGCCTGCCGGCAGTTCAAGATTCTCGGCGCGAAGTGCCGTTTCGATGTCCGATACGGCCAACCCGCGCGCAGCAAGTGCGTCGCGGTCGATCCATATGCGCAGCGCGCGCGACTCGCCGAAAGCGTTGGCCCCCGAAATTCCATCGACGGTGGTGAGGCGGTCGACGATGTACCTTTCCGCGTAATCCGTGAGTTGCATGCGCGACATTGAGGTCGACGTCATGTTGAGGAACATGATCGGCGCACCATCGGCTTCAGCCTTCTGGACCTGCGGCGGATCAGCCTCTTCGGGGAGGTTGTCGATGATGCGGGCAACAGCGTTTCGAACATCATTCGCAGCCGCCTCGATATCGCGGGAGAGGCGGAACGTGATGTTGACGGACGCGGACCCATCCCGCGAATTCGACGAGATCGTGTCGATTCCCTCGATACCGGCGACGGCATTCTCGATGGGCTGTGTAATCCGTGTCTCCACGACGCTGGCCGCCGCGCCGGGATAGTCGCTTTCGACTGAGACTACTGGTGGATCGATATCCGGCAGCTCTCGCATGGGCATGCTGACATAGGAGAGCAGGCCAAACGCCGCGATCAGCAGGCTCATCACGATGGCGAAGACAGGCCGCTTGATGCAGAGTTCGTAAATGCTCACGGACGGCGGTCTCCACCTGGTCGGGCAGGCCCTGCTTCCTTCCGCTCCTCGGGCTCTCCAAGCGTTATCGTGGCACCTGGTCGCATCTTCAGGGTACCCTCGAGGACCACTCTCTCACCCTGTTTTAGGCCCGAGAGTATTTCTACATGTCCAGGTATCCTCGAACCTGTTGTCACTTCCCGTCGCTCGGCCTTGTTCTCCGCATCCACGACAAAGACATACTGGCGCGCTTCAATCGGCACGAGCGTTTGCTCAGCCACCGACAGCGACGTGCGGGGGCGGGTTTCGATACCAACCGTCATCAGCATGCCTGGTCGCAGTCGGGCTTTTTCATTGGGAAAGACCGCGCGCACCGTCACGGCCCGAGAAGCTGGATCAATACGCGTATCAATGCTTTCAATCTTCCCTGAGAAGGCTTCGCCCGGAAAGGCAGCAGCAGATGCACGAACCGTCTGGCCCAGCGCGATGTCCATCAGCTGGGTTTCGGCGACAGGAAAGTCCACCTTGATGCTTGAAATGTCATCAAGCGTCGTGATGACTTCGCCTGGTTTCACCAGTGCACCCGCACTCACGCGACGCAAGCCAAGTACGCCGGCAAATGGCGCGCGGATCGATCGATCCGCGATGCGAGATCGCGTTACCGCAACACGGGCTGCTGCGCTGTCTCGTGCGGCGCGGAGGGCATCGATGCTGGCGCTCGAGACGAACCCGCGATCGCGCAACTGCTGTCCACGCACAAGAGACCTCTCCTGTTCCTGCAGGTTGGCCTCTGCCGCCTTGAGGTCTGCTGCTTGCTCCCGCAGGTTCATCTCGGCAACCAGATGGCCTGCCGTCACCTTCTGTCCATCGCTGAAATTCAGCCTCTCCACCGTGTCGGAGACCTTGGCGGTCAGTTCGATGCTCTCGTTAGCGCGCGCGCTTCCGACAGCCTTGATCACATCCACGAAGGGACGCATGTCTGCCGTCGTCAGGGTCACAAGGACCGGCTTCTGCCCACGCTCTCCGCGGCCCTGACCGCCCTCGCCCCCGGGTGATCCCCAAAGGATCCAGCCCAAGCCTGCCACGCCCATAACCACGGCGAGCGCCAGGATAATTCGGCTTCTTGTCATCACGATTTCCCGTCCCCCATGACGGCAGCCCCTGAAACGTTCGTCAATCTAAGCACAGCTGCGCAAAGGATTGGTTCCCTCAGCGCACTGACCTGCCATGATGTGAACGGATCGTAACTGGTGCCGGTTTATAGTCCGGAGGGCCGACAACTGCGACCTTTTTCGCATTTTGCCGAAATGCACCGGCCTGCGAATTACGTATTGTTAAGCATGTCGTCCGCTTCGCGAGGGCGAGCCTGCCACGCTTTTAGCGGCGCATGGAAGGCCTGCGCCCGAAGAGGGTCACGAAAAAACTTGCAATACCGCGTCCCGCGATGATCGAGGTGAGCTTGAAAATGCCCGCGGGCCTCGCACGGGCGTCGCAGATGTCGGCGTAGCTATCGCCCGAGCGATGGGCAAGACGGATCACCGTCGCAAATTCTCCAACCGTCCTGCCCGTGAAGGACAAGCCAAACGCGGAGCGCCCCCCGGTCTCCGTCTGCCGGGACAATTGGACGGGCAGGGTTGTCCGGCCCGCCGGACTGTCCATGGTCACGATGCCGGCAAATGCCCTTGCCGGCAGGTCGACAATTTCGTCGGCCACGAAGCGTGCGCCGTGAACGGAAATGTCGGCGAGGCGTCCAAAGAGGGTTTCGCCACCCACGAGAAGTTCAGCCTGGAGCCTTCGGTTTACCCTGGGCGACAGTCGTCTTTGGCGGGGTTCGGCGATCGCCCCGATGAGGCAGGCGAAAAGAAACGCCATGAAAATTGTCAGGGCTGCGGGAGCCGCAAGTGGTAGGCGCGACGGATCCTGGATACCCAGCGCAACGATGCCAATCGTGGTTCCGGCCAATAGAAGGGCAAAAGACAAGACCAGAAGGGTATTCGCGCCCTCGACCCGCGGCGCGGTGTCAATGGGTTGAGTGCCGCGCAGCAGACCGAGAAGGACGGGCGCGGCGAGAAAGGACTCCAGCAATTCGCTCCAGGTTGCAATCACTGTTGTGCGAACACCTGAAAACAAGGTGCCGGACATGATCAATGCGATGCTGATGCCAGCAAGCGATGCCACAATGGCCTCTGCAACGTTGCTCCCCGAGATGAGCGGGACACCGAAGACCACCGCCAGCGCGGGTATCGCAAGCCGCAGGATCCAGGCGAACGGCAAGAGCCCGGCTGCAAGGACGGGCACCCAGGCCAGCCGCTCCCTCAGTGACACACCGCGGCCAAAGATGGGATCACGGATCAGGGCGGCATCGATGGTTCCAAGGCGCTGCGCGAGCCTGGCCTGGAGATAGTCGCGAATTGTGTCTGGTGCGAGTGTCGCAATCATGGGGCGCTCGACGATCCCGCGCTGCCACTTTCGCTCGGCGGCACGGATGCGCGCAACCGCATCAGGCCTGAAACTTGAAGGGTTCATCGAGCCGCAGGCCGCAAGGGCTGCACGCTGCCAAATCGTTTTCTGACCTATGCCAAGAGGGCTGGGTGCTCCGTGCGGCGCTTTCAGGCAGGACTTGAAATAGGGCCCCGGATCATTGGGGAGGCGCTGCGTCACATCGATGTCGGTCAGCATCGGATCGCCATCGATCGAGAATGTAGGGATATCGCATAACGCGAGGCTTGGGTTTGCGTGAAACATTCCGGCAATCCGGCTTATCAAGTCGGGTGTTGGTGCATCGCCAGCCTGAAGGAACAGCAGGAGTTGGCCGCCAGTACGAGCAATCGCGATGTTGAGCGCAGTGCCTGCGGGGGCGTTCGGGGATGAGGAGATCCATGTCGCGCCCGTGCGTTGCGCCAAGGCCTCCAGAGCGGCTGGGCTGTCGACAGCCTTGCCATGACCGACCAGATGCAGGTTCACGAGTTCACGTGGGTAGTCCAGTTGGGACGCCACGGCCAGAGAGTAAGTCGCCTTGGGCGTCTGTCGCGCATCGCTGACCAGGACGAATACGTCGATGCTTGGTAACTCTGCGTCAGGCATGCTGGTCGGCCTGACCTGAAGCCACGGGGAGAACTTCTCGGCGATGGCCGCCGACAGCAGCGCGAGGGCAATAAACGCCTCAATCGCCAGGAGGATCAGTGACAGGGTCAGGCCCGGAAAACCCAAACCGTCGAGGGACACGTTGGCGCGCCACGCCAGATGAATGAACAGGCCGATGAAGCAGAACGCGAGGAACAGGCTGCGCTGCCAACCCATGGCTCGAAAAGTACCCCCAACGGCTTCGTGAACCCTCGTCGCCTTGATCGCCACCGTGACGCCCCTCTGAACAGGCGGCGACTCGCCCCCGAATCGCCTTCCCCAGAGAATCGCAAGTTGAGTCGCACAACCAGTGGCAAGAAAGACTCAGCACGGCTATTTGGACGGGTAGGGAATTGTCAGGAAGCCATGGAACCCAAGCTCAAGACCCGGATCTGGGTACAAGCGCTCGTTCGACGCGCCGAGACAAACGGTGCGTCTGCATTTGTTGCGCGCCGTGGCGAGGATGACGCTGGGGCCGTCCTCGTGAAGGTTTCGCTGCTGAATGGCATGGCCGTTGTCTGGGCCTCAAGCTTCACGCGCGAGGGCGGAAGGCGATGGATCAGGGCGACCGGTGACACGGCTGTCAGTGACACGGATGCGGAGGCCTACATCTCGCGTTCCATTATTCGTGACGTTGATCTTTGGGTGGTCGAGATCGAGGACCGCCAGGGCCGTGACTTTCTGACGGAAGCGCGGGAGCCCTGAGGTGCTGCGCGCCCGCGGCCGGTTCCACCGGTCCGTGGTCAGGCCGTGGCGGCTCGTGGTAGCCTTAAGACCTCTTGTGCTTAGACAAAGGTTGATCAAGCGCCCATGTCACGTCCCCTGCGTTCCCGCCGCTGGTTTGACAATCCCGAAAATCCGGGAATGACTGCCCTCTATCTCGAGCGTTACCTCAACTATGGGTTGACCCGTGATGAATTGCAGTCCGGAAAACCCATTATCGGTATCGCGCAGACCGGCTCGGATCTCAGCCCGTGCAACCGCCACCATCTCGAGCTTGCGAAACGTGTGCGCGAGGGCATCGCTCAGGCGGGCGGTGTCGCCATCGAGTTTCCGGTTCACCCCATCCAGGAGACCGGAAAGCGACCGACGGCAGCACTGGACCGCAACCTTGCTTACCTTGGGCTTGTCGAAGTGCTGCATGGCTACCCGCTCGATGGCGTTGTCCTGACCACGGGTTGCGACAAGACGACACCAGCTTGCCTCATGGCGGCCGCGACCGTGAACATGCCGGCGATCGTGCTTTCGGGCGGACCAATGCTTGACGGGCATTGGCGCGGCCAGCGGGCGGGGTCAGGCACGATCATC
>JBEIFU010000120.1:0-7724 GCA_040382295.1 Alphaproteobacteria bacterium | reverse complement strand
ATGGGCGGACCTTACGATGTCCGGCTGGTCCATGCTCAAGAACAAGGGCAACGACGACACGATGAGCTGGGAGCTGCTGGCCACCTGTGCGCGGCACTATCTCAAGGGGGCGTCCCCGGCCGATCCGTTCACCTCGCCGCTCTACGGAGACTTCCGCGGCCTTCCACCGCTCATGATCCATGCGGGCAGCCATGAGGTGCTCAAGGATGACGCCAGCCGGATCGGTGAACGCGCTGCAGCTGCCAATGTCAACGTGAACGTGGAGGTGTACGAGAACATGCCCCACCTGTTCCAGGGCATGCCGGACATTCCGGAGTCGAAGGTTTCAATCACGCGGGCAGCCGCATTCATCAAGGCACGCACGCCGGATGTCGTGATGCGGCGCGCGGCGCAGTAGGCAGCGTGCAGCTGAACGGAAAACGGCCCCTTGACGGGGCCGTTTTGATTCAGGCGTCGAGCAGGGCTCAGCTCATTTGCGCCGCGGCTTGGCCTTGGGCTTGGCGACCTCAGCGGCCGGTTTCGGGCCTGGTCGCTGGCGAGCCAGCGTTCGACCGAGCTTCTTTTCAAGGGACTTGACGAAGGCCGGGGAACCGAACGGGCGGCCCGTATGCTCGCTGGCCGCGATCGCCTTCAGCTCTGCTGACGTGAAAGCGGTATCGAGGGAGGCCTTCCAGTTCTTCGCCGCATCCAGAACCGGCTTCACGTCGACCACGCCGTCGCTCTTGCCCTTGAGATGGGCGCCTGCGCTCGACCACCGCCAGTCACGGGGCTTGGCGGGCGGCTTGGTGCGCGCTGGTGCCGTTTCGACATAGCGCGCGCACAGGGGAAGCGACGCCTCGTCCATCGGGAATGAGGCAAAGCGACCCCGGAAAAGCCCACCCTCGCGCGTGCGACGCTGGTTGACCGCGCGGGTGAAGCGCCGATGGGCCTCACCCAAGGCCTGCCTGAGGGCAGCGGCAGAGCTTGGCACCAGGATCAGCTGCACCTGCCTTGGCAACAGGCAGTAGGCAAGGATCTTGACCTTGGCGTTCGCGCAACCTTCGGTCACGAGCTCAAGGTAATCCTTGTAATCCTGGTCTGTAGCGAAAATCCGCTGCCCGGGATTGCCCCGTTGCAGCACGTGATGCGGTGCGCCTGGCACCACTGCTCTTGCTAATCTGGCCATGACATCAGCCTAGACCCGAATGAACCGGCCGTCAATCATGCCCTGTCCCCGCAATCGCAGGCTGTGTGACGACCGTTGCAACCAGCTCCCTACCCGTCCGCTGGTAGCGGCCGGGTACCGCGTCTCGCCCAGTGGTGACAGGATGAGCCGCCCGGAGAGGCGGTTGCGGCCCGTCCGGAGAGGCGGAACTGCCCTAAGGGGACCTGCTCAATCCCCGTGCGCATATCCAGAAGGCTACACGCCAAGGCTGCTGCGGGTCGCCCCGAGAAAGGCGTCAACTTCGGCCTGCGTCGTTGAAAAGGCGCAGACCAGCCGAACCAAGGGCACAGGGTCGTGCGACGGGGACCAGACATAGAAGCGAGCCCCCTGCTGCTCGAGGCGTTCGCGTACGGCCTGGTTCGGCAGCGTGAAAAAGACCTCGTTGGCTTCAACGGGATGGGCAATGCTCACACCGGGGATGGATTTCAACCCGGCCTCGAGCCGACGCGCCATGGCGTTGGCGTGGCTGGCAAGGGTCAGCCACAGACCATTATCGAGCATGGCGTCGAGCTGTGCCGAGACAAAGCGCATCTTCGACACGAGGTGGCCCGCCCGCTTGCGCCGATACTCGAAACCGGCGATCGGGGCAGGATTGAAGAGGATCACCGCCTCGGCTGCCAGTGCGCCGTTCTTCGTGGCGCCGAAGGACAGAACGTCGACGCCGGATTTCCAGGTGAGCTCTGCTGGCGACCTGCCACTGCCTGCGACGGCATTGGCGAAGCGCGCACCGTCCATGTGCACAACCATGCCACGGGTCGAGGCGAAGGCCGCGATCGCTGAAATCTCGTCGGGAGCGTAGACTGTCCCTAGCTCCGTTGCCTGGGTCAGGGACACCATCTGCGGCTGCACGTGGTGGACGAAGCCCTTCTGGAAGTGGCCCATCGCTGCGTTCAGGGCGCCCTGCGAGAGTTTGCCGCCCTGCCCCTCGACCGGGACCAGCTTTGCACCTGAGAAGAATTCAGGCGCCCCGCACTCATCGACGTGGATGTGGGCGCCGGCATGACAGAGGACTGCGCCCCAGGGCGCGCAGCATGATGCAATTGCCAGCGCATTGGCAGCGGTTCCGGTCGCCACCGGATGAACAACCACTTCCTTCTCGAAGAGTTCGGAGAAGCGGCGTGTCAGGCGACGGGAGATTTCGTCGTTGCCGTAGCTTGCCTCGCGGCCGTCATTCGCCCGAACGACGGCGTCCATCACGGCAGGAGCTGCGCCCGCAGTATTGTCACTCAGAAAGTTCATGCCTGTGCCCCTTTACGCGAGGCACGGTCTTCCGACAATTCGGGGTCAGACGCAATCAGTGCGTCGCGACTTCCCGACTGCGCGCAGGGCGGAAAATCAGCCACAGCAGGCCGAAGACGAGGATGAAGGGGGCAAGGGCAAAGGCCAGCTGGATCACGAGGCCCAGAACCGTTGCGACAAGCCCGATGGCAAGGCCGACGCCGGCGGCAGCGAGGCCGAAGAGAACCGCCAGCAGGACAAGCGGCAGGATCAGGATCCACACCAGAATCGCAATCAGTGCACCAAACAGGTCGCCCATTTCGGCCTCCAAAAGCTGCGTCAGGCAGCTAGTGAAAGGCTAGTACTACCAATCTTTCACCTTGGCAAGGGCAAAAACGGGTGACCTTGCGGTCATTGCTCGACCATCTCCACGCGCCGGTTTTTTGCGCGCCCTTCTTCCGTGCGGTTCGTGGCCACGGGGGCGAGCGATGCAAGCCCCTTTGCCGTCATGCGGGCGGCAGGGATGCCGTGCCTCATGGACAAGGCCTTCACAACAGCTTCAGCACGGCGCTGGGAGAGACCTGTGTTGTAGTCGAGCTTGCCCTGGTTGTCGGTGTGTCCAACGATGAAGACCTTGAGCTTGGGCTCAGCCTTCAGGGCCTTGGCCATTTCGACGAGTTGGGGCTCGGACTCGGGCTTGATCTCCGCCTTGTCGAAGTCGAACTGGATGCCATAGAAAACCGCGCGGCCGTCCTTGGCGATGTCGCTGGTGATTTCCTCGGCCTTGAGGGTCACCATCTTCTCTTCCATGCCGCCAGCCTCGACGACCTGAACGAGAACGCCTACGCGATCGTTCATTATCTCGCTGTACGAGCCGAAACTGCCGCCCCGGTTCAAGCCGGCATAGATTGCGACCCAGTCGTCGCCGCCTGCGCCCTGCTTGCGGAACAGCGCATAGCGAACGTCCACAACCTTGTCGACAAGGGCGTTGAGCAAGTGACCGCGGATGCCGCTATAGGTCTGGGCGACCGGCTTGGAGGCCGGATTGTCCCATCGGTAGATCAGGTAATAAAACGAAGGACCGCAGGCATCGCCCGCGCATTCGAAGACCGGCGCGAACCCCTTGGCTGCAACGGCATTGCGATAGTTGCGGAAGACCTCGAGAGAGGAGCGTCCGACCGGTGAAATATAAGCCGTGCGGGTGACCTTGCCCTGCGCGGTTACGGTCTGCGTGAACTTTTTCTTGTTGTCATAGTACTGGCCCTGCGCTGGGCCCGAGGGCAGAGTGAGCTCATCGAAGGCCTTCACGGTCTGGCCAAGGATGAAAGAGCCCTCATATCGACCGGTCAGGGGATGGTCGACCGCCTTGGGCGCGTCCTTTTCGGCTTCGGCCTGGTAGCGCGGATCAGGGGCTGCGTGCGATGCGCCCACCAGCGCCAGCATGGCCATCACGATGAAACCCAGCACCCTTGTCATGAAATCCCCTCCGCTTCCTGTGGCACCTGATTTATTGTGGCCGCCGCGAGACGGCAAGCGGCGCCTGTCACATCTGGCCTTGTTCCGCCCGAGGTGAGCGGCCGCTTTCGGATAAGAATGGCATGAAATCCTGGTGATTCGGAATGGGTGAGGCGTTCGCAGTGGCCGGTGGCCAAGGCGCAAGTTACGGGTCTGGCGCATCGGCGGGCGTGTCCGAGGGCATGGGCACGCAGGCCCGTGAAGCATCCCTGCCCCGCCCCGTTGACCTCAGCGTGATCATCCCGACATTGAATGCGTCGGCATGTCTTGCAGATACCGTCTACGCCCTCAACGAAATCCGCGAGGTCCTGCGCGTCGAGATCATCGTGATAGATGGCGGGTCGGACGACGACACGGTCGCCAGGGCGCGTGCGCTGGGCTTGACCGTGGTCCATGCACCTCGCGGCCGGGGCGCGCAGCTTTCGGCGGGCGCGCGCGAGGCGCGGGCGCCTTGGCTTCTCTTCCTGCATGCGGACACAACCCTTGAGCCATTCTGGTCGACGACGGTGACCTCGTTCATGCGGGTTCCCGCCAATGCGCTGAAGGCCGCGCATTTCATCTTTGCCCTTGATGATGCGTCACGCGCCGCGCGCCGCGTCGAGGTTCTTGCCAATTGGCGCGCCCGGCGCCTGGGCTTGCCCTATGGTGACCAGGGCTTGCTGATGTCGCGAAAGCTCTACGACTCGCTTGTCGGGTTCCTCGACATGCCGCTGATGGAGGATGTCGACATGGTGCGCCGGATCGGGCGCTCGAACCTGGTCGAGCTGCCGGCGACGGCCACGACATCGGCGGCGCGCTATCGGCGCGACGGGTACTTGCTGCGGCCGATCCGCAACCTGTCCCTTCTGGCGCTCTATTTTCTTGGCGTATCCCCGAAGCGCCTGGCCCGGCTCTATGGCTAGGCCTGCCCTCATTCTCTTCGCGCGTGCGCCTGCGCATGGTGCCGTCAAGACGCGGCTGGCGCGCGACATCGGGGCCGCGGATGCCCTGCGGTTCCATCGCAACCAGCTGAGCAGCCTCGTGCGCCGTTTCCGCGCCTGTCCGCGCTTCGAGGTCATCCTTGCCGTGACGCCCGGGAGCCGCCTGCGTGCTGCCGCCTGGCCTCCTGGTGTGCCCCTGGTCGACCAAGGCCCTGGTGACCTGGGGCAACGGATGTTGAGAATGCTCCGGCGCGCGGGGCATCGTCCGGCGCTTCTTGTCGGCAGCGACATCCCGGACGCGCGGGAGGAGCATCTGGTCGAGGCCCTGCGTCTGCTTGCCCGCGCGCGCCATGTTCTGGGACCGACAGAGGACGGTGGCTACTGGCTGATCGGCACCCGCAGCCCCTGGCTCCTCACCGAGCGACTTCTGGATGGCGTTCGCTGGTCGTCGCCACATGCGCTCGGCGACACTTGTGCGCGACTGCCCGATACGCGCGTCATGACGACGACACTTGCGGATGTCGACGATGGCAAGAGCTGGTCACTGCTGCAGGCGCGACAACGCAGCAACCAGACGGTCAAGGTCTGACTCGACCTGATAGATGCCGAAACCAATCCGTAGGATGTCGACGCGGTGATCGACGATCACACCCTGCGCCTTCAAGCCTCGGTCTATTGCTGCAGCGTGCGGCGTCCTGAGAGAAAGGAAGCGCCCGCGTCGTGCGGCGTCAGGCTCGATCAGCTGCCAGTCGGGGTGAGGCGATGCCTTGAGACGATGGAGGAAGCCTTCCTGCAGCCCGCTGCAGTGTGCTGTCATGGTTGTGCAGTCTTCGCCAAGAGACGCCAACCAGTTCATGACAGCGTTGAACCGGTAGAGACCAGAAGGATCGAAGGTTGCACCGAGGAAGCGCGCACCGCCTGGTGCATAGGCCAGAGTTCCGTCGCGCGGCTTCTCGAGTGCGCCGAATTCCGCATACCATCCCGTTATGCGCGGCCTCGGGATGTAGCCGTCCGGACAATGCATGAAGCAGACGCCCTCTCCTGCCATGGCATATTTGTAGCCGCCGCTCAGATAGAAGACACGATGGGCGAAAGGGCTCAGGTCCACTGGCATGGCCATGAAGCTGTGGTAACCGTCGAGGACGATCACCGTCTCGCGACGCTCCACGGCGGCCACCATGCTCTCCAGCATCGGGTTCGTGTTGACCTGTCCGGTGTTGAAGAAGACGTGGCTCAGCCAAACCAGGTCCCAGTCCGTGCGTGAACGAGCGACCTCGCTGAAGCGCCTGGCAAAGGTGTCGAAGGGGGCAACGGGCACGCGCACGACTGCCACGAGGCCGTCTTCCTCCAGCCTTGCGACCTGGCGGCCGAACGAGTGGAATTCGCTGTCGCTGGACAGGATGCGGAGAGGCCTGCCCGTTTCGAATGATGCGAGGATCCGCACCAGGAAGTCGTGCGTGTTCGGGGAAAAGCAGATCGAGGCGGGAGCGGAAAGCCCAAGGTGCCGCGCAACGTGGCGCTGCGCCTGCTGGATCACGTCGCCGAAGATCTTTCCCCATTTGCCGTCGAGCAGGCTTGCCGAGTCATCCCAATAGTCCCGCTGAGCCCCACGCGTGACATCCGGCCAGGGATGGTGACTGTGTGCGGCGAAATGCAAGGGTGCGCCGGGCCTTCCAAGCGCGTGGGAGAAATGGTGTCTCAGATCGCGCATGTCAGCTCTCGTAGCGGTAGCGCATGGACCGGCGCACGTCCTCGGGCAAGGGCGGCAGCGCCGAACGCGGAATCAGGAAGGTCGCGATGGCAAAGAGGTCGTTATAGGCGCGATGCTTCTCCGCGGTCGCGCGCAGATAATCGTAGCCCGACGACCCGCCTGTTCCCACCTTGCGCCCTAGCATGCGTGATACCATGAGCGCATGGCGCATCCGCCAGAGTGCCAGGGTCTCATCCATGTCCATCAGTGCCTTCAGCATGCGAAAGGCAGCGTTGGCTGCGGGCTCGTCACGGTAGAGAAACAGGAACAGTGCTGCCTGCAGTGCCCGACGGGAGAATGTCCAGGCCCCTTGTGCCCGCAGCTCCTCGTAGCGCGTGTCGTCAAGGAGCCCATCGAACATGGCGCGTGACTTCTGCAACGAAGCCAGCTGGATCTCCTTCTCGGCTTGCGACAAGTGCGGGTGCGCGCGTATCTGCCCCATGTCATGCACCAGCATGCTCTCCAGTGCGCGAGCATAGGCATCACGAAAGTGGAAACTGCCGTGATCAACAAAGGGTGTGCGCGACAACCAGTCATCCACCTGTTCGCGCAGGGATGGGCGAGCCTCCTGCGACACGACACGCGCGCGTGCCTCGGGCTGCAGATTGGCGTCATAGCTCGCATCATTGAAGGGCAAGCGCGCGTCACGCTTCAGGCCAAGGCGGATTTCAAGAAGGCGAAACTGTTCGCTTTGGAAACCCGAAGCCGGGAACAGAAGGTTCCGGAACTCGAGGAAGTCCATCGGGGTCATGGTTTCGAGAATGTCGACCTGGGAGACAAGAAGCTGCTCGATCTTAACAATGCGCTCCGCCGCGAGGACGGCGCGACCGAGGTCCGCATCGTCCATGACCCTGCCACCGAAAACATCCTGGATCAGGTCGAGCTCGAAGAGGATCTGGCGGAACCAGAGCTCGTAGGTCTGGTGGATGACGATGAACAGCATTTCATCATGTGCTGACTTTCCATGCCGTGTGCTCTCGGGCTGCTGCAGGGTGAGCAGCGTTCCCAAACGCAGATAGTCCGCATAGTTCATTGTCTCATCCTTCAATGACTGAAAGATTCTTAACGCCTGCTCCTGCGGAAATCCATTCTTCATCCTTGAGGCCACCTTTCGGCT
>JBEIFU010000119.1:0-7753 GCA_040382295.1 Alphaproteobacteria bacterium | reverse complement strand
GAAGTGATGGGGATCACAAGCCGCTTCCTTTTGGCGCAACACGCCCCGCCCGGCTCTGGCAAGCTGACATGGTAAAGGCCCCAGTTCGGCCCCAATCCGGTATCAAGGTGCCGCACCCTGTGCCTTCGGAGACCTGACCATGCCTCTTGCTCGCCCCGTGCGCCGATCGTCCCTTCATATCCTGTGTGCAGTACTTCTGGCTTGGTCGGGCATGGCCCCGCCAACACAGGCGGCATCGTCTCAGGCGCAGAACGCGCCTCAAAAAACACTGAAGGCGTTCTCTTCAGAGCGCGCGCTGGTGGACTACCTGCGCAAACGACAGAAGCGTCCAGCACCCTCCAGCAAGGCCTATGGTGGGGTACCGATGCCGGCACCCGTCCCTGCTGCCCAGGAAGCGACAGCATCGATCGGGCTGGACAGCATCACGAACACGCAGGAAGCCGGCGTGGACGAAGGCGGCATCGTGAAGATCAAGGACGATCTTCTGGTCGTCCTTCGTCGCGGCCGACTCTTCACCGTCTCGATACGCAATGGAGGGCTTCAGCCCGTCGACTCAGTCGATGCCTTTCCCCCTGGCGTGGATCCAAGCGGTGACTGGTATGACGAAATGCTGATTGCGGGCGATCGCGTCATTGTCATCGGCTACAGCTACGCGCGCGGTGGCACGGAAATCAACCGCTTCCGGCTCGACGATCGCGGGCGGCTTGCCTATGAAGATACCTATCATCTGCGTTCGAACGACTATTACTCATCGCGCAACTACGCATCGCGCCTGATCGGCACACGGCTCGTCGTCTACACACCGCTTTATCTTCCATGGAACGCCGCTGAGAAGCTGGACTGGCTACCGGGTGTGAGGCGGTGGAGCGGAGCAGCGACCGGGGAACAGTTTACGCGAACAGCCCCCGCGTTGAACATCTACATGCCACCCGCCACCACAAATGGCAGCACCATGCCCTCCGCGCTTCACGCGGTGACATCCTGCGACCTTGCAGCCCAGACACTCAAGTGCGCATCGACGGGCGTCTTTGGTGGATCGGGGCGCACATTCTATGTGTCGTCGCAGGCTGTCTATGTGTGGGTAAGCCAGGAGCGATGGCAAGCCGCAGTCGATCGACGCAACGATCCATCAGCACTGCTGTACCGACTGCCCCTCGATGGCTCGGCACCCTCAGCCATAGGCGTAAGGGGTGCCCCAACGGACCAGTTCTCCTTCCGTGAGGACTGGGAGGCGGGTCATCTTCAAGTGCTCGTTCGCAGCGAGGGCGGCGGCGATGCGATGTGGTCACCCGAGTTCTCGTCAGGAACCGTCTCACTTCTGACACTGCGCCTCGCCGCATTCAATGATGGCGGATCGGAGGCCCCGCGCGCCGACTATCGCATGCTGCCGCTTCCAGAGGGCGACCGGTGGGCCTTCCAGAACCGCTTTGTGGGAGACCATGTCCTTTACGGCTTTGGCGCAGGATGGGGTGGGCCGAAACAGCAATCGACGCTGGTGGTCGCCCCGGTCAAGGGCGGCGAGGCCGCTGTGTTCCCATTGCAGCACGGCGTCGACCGGATCGAAGCCATGGGGCGCGATGCCGTCGTAATTGGTGGAGACGGGCAGGACCTGCATTTCCGGGCCCTTGAACTGACGGACGGGCCTGCACCAAGGATTGGAGACCGCTACACGATGCCCGGAGCATCTCAGGGCGAAACGCGCAGCCATGCATTCTTCTTCAAGCCCGAGAAGGGATTTGACAGCGCCGACCGCAGTGCCGGCCTGCTGGGCCTGCCGGTGACCCGCGCCGGACGACCCGGCTATGGCCAGCTGTCGGAGACTTCCGCATCCATCGTTTTTGTGCGGCGCGCAGCGCGCCAGTTCTCTGCGCTCGGTACGCTTGATGCGAAGGAAAGCAGCGTGCGAGACGACGGCTGCAGGGCGTCATGTGTGGACTGGTATGGAAACGCACGCCCGATCTTCATCGGCAGCAGGACCTTTGCCCTGCTCGGGTACGAGATTGTCGAAGGTGAGGTATCCCGTCGGTCAATCCGCACCTTGCGCCGGGTATCATTCGCACCGGAACGCAAACCAGAGAGGTAAGCGTCCTGTCTGTCACCGCGACAGGCCTGTCGCGGTGACATCGTGACTGAGTTTGGCTAGAAGCCCTTCGAACCCGCGATAGCAGCCTTGAACTGCGCATTGTAGGCCTTGAGTGCCGCCGATAGCTGTTCGTCCGTAGGGCGGACAGCGTTGATCTTTCCTGCTCCCATGGAAAGGTTCTGGGGAGCCCCAGGTAAAGCGCTTGACGCCACAACCTTCGAAGCGAAGTGCCTGAGCGCGTCACCGGTCCGGTTGGCATAGACGCCGATATTCATGGCAAGGTTTCGGCGGGTAACACCGCCTGCAACCAGCAGCCCGCGACCAAAGGCCATCGTCTTTTCATCAACCTTCAGGGACGTAACAAAGAACTCCTCGAGATTGCGACTATTGACCATGTCGGTCGTAATGCCGCTCGCACCCGTTTCAACAAACACAAGCATGACGAGACTGATGCACTTTCCCGGAATGCTCTCGCAACCCGTTACGGACAGCTGGTAGGGGATGCCCGCATCCACGAAGATCACGACCTTGCCCCCTTCAAGATCACGGATCTGGACCTCTTTGCCCCCCAGTTCAGTGACCAAAGAACCCACTTCTTCCGCGGTCAGCGTGTCCAGAACCTGGTCTGGCTTGGTAATCGGCAGATCCCCGCCCTGCGCCATGGCAGGCGCGGGGGCAAGATAGGCAAGTGAGGAAAACAGTAGGAAGGCGATAGCTGGCGCGCGCATGAACGTCTCCTGTTGGCATGGCAACACTAGGCGCGCTCGGCGTGTCCGGCAAAGACTTTGTCATGCTGTGACCACCTTGCCGGAAGCGACATGCCGCTGAACATGCACGCACAGGAACACTTGCCTCAAAGGCGAATTGCCCCTCCGCTGTATCCGTCTGGGTTGTGCGGCCGCGACGACGCGCGATGGGTCAGCCGGGCTCTATATCCCCACTGGCATAGGCCGCAGATAAAGCGGCAGCATGAGACCGCAGGCGGCCCTCCGCGATTGCCTCACGCAGACCCTGCATGAGGTCTTGATAATGGGTGAGGTTGTGCCACGTGACCAGCATCGAGGCGAGGATCTCCTCGGCCTTGACGAGGTGATGGAGCCAGGCCCGCGAGTACTGCCGGCAAGCCGGACACCGACATCCTTCTTCCAGAGGACGGGGATCATCCGTGTGCCGTGCATTTCTCAGGTTCACAGGCCCTCTTCGCGTGAACGCCTGGCCATTGCGCCCCGATCGTGTCGGCAGGACACAGTCAAACATGTCGATCCCTCGGACAACGGCGCCCACAATGTCCAGCGGCTTTCCAACGCCCATGAGATAGCGCGGTCGATCGGTCGGCAAATGGGGCACAGTGAAGTCGAGCACATCGAACATGCGCTCCTGCCCCTCGCCCACGGCAAGACCACCCACTGCATAGCCTGGGAACCCCATCTGCTGCAGGGCTGCAGCCGATCTTGCACGCAAGGCCGGATAAATGCTGCCTTGCACGATACCGAACAGGGCACGGCCGGGGGCCTCGCGGAAGGCCGCCTTGGACCGTTTCGCCCATCGCGTGGACAGTTCCATCGACGTCTCGGCTTCGCCCTCGGTGGCCGGAAACGGCGTGCACTCGTCAAGCACCATATGGATGTCGGACCCCAGAAGGTGCTGGATCTCCATCGACCGCTCGGGCGTCAGCATGTAGTGCGCGCCGTCGAGATGCGACTGGAAGGACACCCCCGCTTCGTCAAGCTTGCGCAACTGGGCCAGCGACATGACCTGGAAGCCACCAGAATCCGTCAGGATGGGGCGCGGCCAGTTCATCTGGCGATGCAAACCGCCAAGTCGGGCGACACGCTCGGCCGAGGGCCTGAGCATCAGGTGATAGGTATTGCCAAGGACAATGTCAGCGCCCGTTTCGCGCACGCTCTCGGGCAGCATCGCCTTGACGGTACCGGCAGTACCCACGGGCATGAAGGCAGGTGTGCGAATCTCGCCGCGCGCGGTGCGGATCACACCCGTACGTGCGGCGCCATCGGTGGCAACCAGTTGGAAAGAGAAGTCGGTCATGCCGGGTTGCGTATCAGAAGACAGGCGTCGCCGTAAGAATAGAAGCGGAAATGCTGATCGATCGCATGAGCGTAGGCTGCACGCATGGTCTCAAGTCCGCAAAACGCAGACACGAGCATGAACAGGGTCGAGCGCGGAAGATGGAAATTGGTCAGAAGCATGTCAGCTGTGCGGAACTGGTAGCCGGGCGTGATGAAGATGCTGGTGTCGCCAGACCATGCCTCCAGCGCAGGCATGCTGGCCGTCTCGACCGTGCGCAGACTGGTTGTACCCACGCACATGACACGACGGCCTGCAGCACGCGCAACACGCACGGTATCGGCAGTATCGGGCGGGACGTGGCCCCACTCGGCGTGCATCACGTGATCCTGCGTGTCGTCAGCCTTGACCGGCAGGAAGGTTCCCGCGCCGACATGCAACGTGACGCTTGTGCGCCGTACACCCCTTGAATCAAGGTTCGCGAGAAGCTCAGGCGTGAAATGCAGGCCTGCCGTGGGCGCTGCGACCGACCCGTCCTTCCGCGCGTAGATGGTCTGATAGTCCGCGAGATCCTTGTCGTCCACAGGACGACGTGCGGCGATATAGGGCGGCAGGGGCATCGTACCATGGCGGGCAATGGCCTTGTCGAGTTCGGCATCTGCACGGTTGAAGGCAAGCTTGATTTCGCCGCCCTCGCCCTTGGCTTCCACATACGCCTCAAAGCCCTCAGCGAAGACAATGGTATCTCCGGGTTCGAGCTTGCGGCCTGGCTTGGCGAAGGCTGCCCAGCGCGCACCATCAAGACGCTTGTGCAGGGTCACGTCGATGTGGGCCTCAGCCGACAGGCCGCGCACAGGACGCGTCCCCGACAACTGTGCAGGGATCACACGCGTATCGTTGAAGATGCAAACATCGCCTGGCGCGAGAAAAGATGGGAGTTCGCGCAAGGTTGCTTCTTCGAACTGCCGGGCACCCTCGCGCACGATCAGCAGCCGCGCGCTGTCTCTGGGAACCGCTGGCCTCAGGGCAATGCGATCGGACGGGAGGTCGAAATCGAAGTCATCAACGCGCAAGGCGAACCTATTTCCGCCCCGCAGAGACCCGGCGCTGCTCCAAGCGCTGGATCACCCTCTTCACGACGTAGGGCGAGGTAAAATGCGAGATATCGCCACCCAGCGCTGCGATCTCCTTGACGAGACGCGATGCAATGGCCTGGTGCTCGGCGCCAGCCATCAGGAAGACGGTCTCGATTTCCCGATTGAGCTGCATGTTCATACCGACCATCTGGAACTCGTACTCAAAGTCCGAGACCGCCCTGAGGCCGCGGATGATCGTCTGGGCACCAACCTTTTCCGCAAAGTGCATGAGCAGGATATCGAACGGCTCAACAGAAATCGTGATGCCGGCTTTCCTGGCAATTCGCGCTGTTTCGTGGCGCACCATCTCGACACGTTCGTCGAGGGTGAACAGCGGGCCTTTTGCCTCATTGATGGCAACGCCGATAACGAGATGATCGACCAGCTTGACGGCGCGCTCGATGATGTCGAGATGCCCGTTAGTGATCGGGTCGAAAGTCCCAGGATAAAGGCCCGTGCGTTTGGTCATGCGGTTTTCACCCCCTGCGCTCGCAACGGGTCGGGATCATAACGCGAGTCTGCCAAAATGGCGTCTGGGATTTTCGCTCCCATGTCAGCTGCCCGAACCCTCTGCCTCTCCCTCGATCTCTTCTGCGGCCTCGCCGATGCGCTCGACCGAAACCACGCGCTCGCCCTCCGACAGGCGGAAGACGATCACGCCCTGAGTGGACCGTCCGGCCTGACGAATCTGGGCCACGGGAATGCGGATGGTCTGGCCCGCGTCGGTGATCAGCATCAGCTGATCAGTATCCTCGACCGGGAAGGAGGCCGCAATTCTCGCATTCTTCTTTGACATACCCATCGCCACGATGCCTGAACCACCGCGGCCAGTGACACGGTACTCATAGGCACTGGAGCGCTTGCCGAAACCACTCTCCGAGACAGTCAGGACGAACTGCTCGCGGGCACCAAGATCTGCATAGCGCTCGGGCGACAGCGCAACATCGGCGATAGCCTCGTCGTTGTCCTCACCAGCCTCGGGCACGTCCCCATCCTCCCCGGCAGCCTTGCGCGCCAGCGCTGCCATCTTAAGGTAGGCCCGCGCCTCTTCGATCGTCACGTCGACGTGGCGCAAAATCGTCATCGAAACAACCTCGTCACCCTCCACCAGCTTGATTCCGCGCACGCCCGTCGAGTCACGCCCCTTGAAGACGCGCACGTCATCGCACGAAAAGCGGATACACTTGCCTCCGCGCGTAGTCAGCAGCACGTCGTCGGTCTTGTTGGAGAGCGACACGCCCACAATGCCATCCCCCTCCGCGATCTTCATGGCGATCTTGCCGGTCGCGCGGATATTGGTGAAGTCCGATAGAAGATTGCGACGGACGTCGCCGGAGCGCGTTGCAAACATCACTTCGAAGCGATCCCACTCCTCCTCGGCCTCAGGCAGCGAGAGAACCTTGGTGACCGTCTCCCCCTCCTTGAGGGGCAGAAGATTGACCAGCGCCTTGCCCTTGCCCTGCGGGGTCGCAAGCGGCAGCCGCCACGTCTTGAGCACATAGGCCATGCCTATTGACGAGAAGAACAAGAGCGGCTGGTGGGTGTTGGCCACGAACAGGCTGGTAACAAAATCCTCGTCCTTCGTGGACATGGCCGAGCGACCCTTGCCGCCACGCCCCTGCACGCGATAGGCGTTCAGCGGCACACGCTTGATATAGCCCTGGTGGGTGACCGTGACGACCATGTCCTCACGCTGGATCAGGTCCTCGTCCTCGACCTCGTCGCCGCCTTCGAGAATCTCGGTGCGCCGCGGGGTCGCGAACTCGGCCTTGATGGCAACAAGCTCGTCTTTCACCACGGACATCAGGCGCTCGCGCGAGCGCAGGATTTCGAGGTACTCCTCGATCGACTCTCCCAAGCCTTGCAGGTCGTTGCCAATCTCATCGCGACCCAGCGCTGTGAGGCGTTGCAGACGCAGCTCGAGGATGGCTCGGGCCTGCTCGTCCGAGAGCTTCAGCGAGCCATCGGCCTGCATGGCATGGCGCGGATCATCCACCAGCGCCACCAGCGGGGCCACGTCCAGGGCGGGCCACGTGCGCTCAGTCAGGCGAGCGCGCGCGGTCGCAGCATCCGGGCTCGATCGAATGATGCGGATGAACTCGTCGATATTGGCGACGGCAATCGCGAGGCCAACCAGGATATGGGCCTTGTCGCGGGCATCACTGAGCAACTTGCGGGTGCGCCGTGTAACCACTTCCTCACGGAAGTTGACGAAGGCGCGCAGCATGTCCTTCAGGTTCATCAATTGCGGGCGACCACGGTCGAGTGCCAGCATGTTCACCCCGAAAGACGTCTGCATCGACGTGTAACGGAACAGCTGGTTCAGCACGACGTCGGCCATCGCGTCACGCTTGAGCTCGATCACCACGCGCATGCCCTGGCGGTCGGACTCATCCCGCGCGTCCGAGATCCCTTCGATCCGCTTTTCGCTGACGAGCTCGGAGATGCGCTCCAGCAGGTGGGCCTTGTTCACCTGGTAGGGAAGCTCGGTGATGATGATCGCCTCGCG
>JBEIFU010000118.1:0-7773 GCA_040382295.1 Alphaproteobacteria bacterium | reverse complement strand
GTCATGCGCTTGGCGATCACATCGCGCGCGGCTGCGGTGGCAGCAGCCGTTGCAGCCGCGCGGACCTCGGCGAGCGCATCCGCCTCGGCCTGGGCGATCTTCTGCTCCGCCATCTTTGCGCGACGGTCAATCTGTTGCTGGAGGGCGACCTTGGCGTCCGCCGCCATCCGATCGGCAGCCGTCTTGGCCGCGTCGATGATGGCCTGCGCCTCGTCGGCCGCATTGGCAGTCTTCTTCTTGTAGTCCGCGAGCAGCGCTTCGGCTTCCGCGCGCAGGCGCTTGGCTTCCTCGAGCTCGGCCTTGATGGCGGCTGCTCGCGCATCGAGCATGGCGCCGATCTGCGCCGGAACCTTGAGCCGGATGACAAGCAGGACGAAGAGCACCGTGCCCACGCCAACCCAGAAGGTAGGATCTTCGAAAACGCCACCCATAAAGATCCCCCTCAGGACTTCTTCAGTGCTGCGCCCACGGCAGCATCGAGATCGGCCGCCGTGGCGCTGTCGCCTGTCAGCTTCTGGACGATGTCCGCCGCTGTGTCGCGGGCAATGGTTGAAAGACGCGCCAGGGCGCCGGAACGCATTTCGGCTATGCGGCCCTCGGCCTTTTGCATGTCGACCGAAAGTTGCTTCTCGGCGGCTTCGGTCCGGGCATTGGCTTCTGCAACCACCTTGCCACGGATTTCCTCGCTGAGTTTGGCTGCACGCCCACGGGCATCCGCGAGCGCCTTCTCATAGCCCGCAATGGCCGCCTCGCTTGCCTTCTTGGCATCCGCCGCAGCGTCAAGGTCGCCCTTGATGCGCGCCGCGCGTTCCTCGATCACGCCACCGATTTTCGGTGCCGCGATGCGGGCGATGATGAAGTAGAGCACGGCAAACGACACTGCGAGCCAGAAGATCTGGCTGGCGAATGTCGTAAGGTCCAGCTGTGGCAGGCCGACCTTGTCGGCATGACCGGCATCCTGGTCGTACCCAACCGTTTCAGTCAGCGCGCCGTCGACAGCGACGTGGTCGCCCGGAGGCGATTCCGGCGGCGGCAGCTCCTCGGGTTCGGGAGCCGCCAGGTTCGCTATCTGGGAGGCGTTTGCGGCTGATGCCGTCATGGCTGGCTTAGACAGCGAACAGCAGCATGAACGAGACAACAAGGCCGAACAGCCCTGTCGCTTCACAGAACGCAAAGCCGAGCAGCAGGTTGGTCTGCTGGCTTGCGGCTGCCGACGGGTTGCGCAGCGCGCCGGCCAGATAGTTGCCGAACACGTTGCCAATGCCGATGCCCGCGCCCATGAGCGGGAGAGTGGCCAGACCGGCACCGATGAGCTTTGCTGCTTCTGCGTCCATGTTTAGAACTCCTTCTTCGAGTTGATCGTTTCAGACAACCGGACAAGTGTCCGGACTAGTGGTGATCGTGCAGGTGCACGGCTTCGTTCAGATAAATGCAGGTCAGCATCGCGAAGACCCATGCCTGAACAGCCGCAACCAGAACCTCCAGGGCAGTCAGCGCCACGCCGGCAAGCAGCGGGGCGATGGACAGGAATGAAAAGATACCGCCTGCGCCGAGCAGCGAGACGACAAACCCCGCAAACACCTTCAGCATCGTGTGCCCGGCAAGCATGTTGGCGGCAAGACGCAAGGAAAGACTGATCGGTCGCGACAGGAACGAAATGACCTCGATCGGAACGATGACTGGCATGATCCAGGCAGGCACGCCCGACGGCACGAATAGCGTCAGGAACCGCAAGCCATGCGTGAAAAAACCAACCACGAGCACTATGGCAAAGACCATCAGCGCCATCGCAAACGTGACAGCGACATGACTTGTCACCGTGAACGAGTAGGGCAGGAGGCCAAGGAAATTCGTGAAAAAGATGAAGATGAACAGCGTGAACACGAACGGAAAGAACTTGCGACCTTCATCGCCCATCACCGGCAGCAGCGTCTGGCGCATGATGAAGTCATGGAAGATCTCGACGATCGACTGCATCCGGCCGGGAACGACGCCGTCGCGCTTGACGCCCAAGGTCAGGAAGGCCGCGCTGCAGGCGACAGCCAGAAGCATCCACAGGCTCGAATTCGTGAACGACACATCGAAGCCGGCAAGCTCAAGCGGGACCAGCGCCTTGATCTCGAACTGCTCCATCGGGCTGTGGCCAGCGGCCATGGACTACTTTCCTTCTTTTTCCTGATCCGCAGCGAGCTGACGCATCGCCCGGAAAACCGCATAGAACGCCGCCGCCATGCCCAGGAGCGTGAACAGCACGATCCCAACCGGCTTGAGCCCTGTGAGCCTGTCGAACCCCCACCCAAACGCTGCCCCCACAAAAACAGAGGCAACGAACTCGGTTGGCAGGCGATAGGCGAGGTTTCGCCCGGCCGCCGGCCGTTGGGGACCCGGTTCCGGAGACGCTCCGCGCGCGGCCTCGATCTTGCGGCCAAGCTCGTCGAGACGATCCTGGTCCGGATCTTCACGCTGATCGGGTGGGTTTGTCGCCATGGATCAGGTGCTGGGGCCGCAGCAGCCCCTCCGAAAGTCGCGCGGACCATATGTGGCGGTTTTCCGCCCGTCAAGGCGACTGCTGCGATGCACAAGGTCTGGGAAACCGCCGGAATCCCGCGCCTTGTGGGATAAACCTGTGCAGAGATCGATGACGTATGGTCGCACGCGTGGCACGGGATGCCAAAACCAGCGTGGATCGGCGAGAATCTGCTCTAACCCGGCTTGCTTTGCCTCAACGCGATGATACGCCAAATCCCCGAGGTCAACGCATGAGCATGAACCCATCCAGCGCCCCGCCTCGCCCCGCCTTCAGCGTACGCGGGCTGACCAAGGTCTATGGAGCGGGCCACGGAGCCGTGCACGCCTTGCGCGGCATCAACCTCGACCTCCCCGAGGGAGAGTTCGTCGTGCTGCTCGGTCCCTCCGGAAGCGGAAAATCCACCCTGCTCAACATCATGGGTGGGCTCGACCGCGCGACGGCGGGATCGCTCTTCTTTAGGGAGAAGGATCTGACAACCAGCAGCGATCGCGACCTGACCGCCTATCGGCGCAGCCATGTTGGTTTTGTTTTCCAGTTCTACAACCTGATACCCAGCCTGACCGCGCGCGAGAATGTGTCGCTTGTCACCGAACTGGTCGACAGAGCCATGCCCCCACACGAAGCCCTCGCCCTGGTCGGGCTTGCCGACCGGATGGGTCACTTTCCAGCAGAGCTCTCGGGCGGCGAGCAGCAGCGTGTCGCAGTTGCCCGCGCGGTTGCCAAGCGCCCCGATGTCCTCTTGTGCGATGAGCCAACAGGTGCACTCGATAGTGTCACCGGAATAAAAGTGCTAGAGGCGCTGTCGGACGTGAACCGTAAACTGGGTACCACGACGGTCGTCATCACGCACAATGCCTCGATCTCCGTGATGGCCCATCGCGTCGTACGCTTCGCCGATGGGCGCATCGCCTCGGTCGAGGTGAATAGCGACCGAAGGCCCGCATCCGAGGTGCACTGGTGATTACCCTGTCAGCCCTCGACACGAAGCTGATGCGCGACATGTGGCGCAGACGAGGACAGGTCCTGGCCATCGCGCTGGTGATCACCTCGGCAGTGGCGACTCTGATCATGGCCTTGGGGGCACTGGAGTCCCTGTCCTCCGCGCGCGCCGCCTACTACGAACGCTATCGCTTTGCAGACGCCTTTGTCTCGCTCAAGCGAGCACCCGACATGATCGCAGCCCGCTTGAGGGCACTGCCGGGCATTGCCCGGGCCGAGGTGCGCGTCACGACCTACGCCACGCTCGACATACCCCGCATGCGCGACCCTGTCCGGGGCTTCGCCATTTCCCTGCCCGCGGACAATGCCGCGGCCCTGAACGCGATCGTTTTGCGAGCGGGGCGGTTTCCTGACCCCGCGCGGCCCGGCGAAGTTCTTGTGCACGAAGCCTTCGCAAACGCCCATGGATTCTCGCCCGGCACCACTTTCGCCGCCAACATGAACGGACGCAGGCTGGCCCTGACCGTGGTGGGCGTCGCCCTCTCGCCTGAATTCATCTACGTGATCGCACCTGGCGAGATTGTGCCGGATGACGCGCGCTACGGCGTGTTCTGGATGGACCGAAAAGCACTCGCTGCAGCCACGGACACAGAGGGCGCCTTCAATGATGTACTCTTCACGCTCTCTGCCGGCGCGAACGAGCGAGATGCGCTGGCCGCCATTGACGCTCTACTCGAACCCTATGGAGGCACGGGCGCCTTCGGGCGGAGCCAGCACATGTCGCATTCCTTCCTCGACAGTGAGTTCGGTCAGCTCTCGACGATGGCGGGCGTCATCCCCGAGATCTTTCTTCTCGTGGCATCGTTTCTTGTCTACTCGGTGATCGCACGCCAGATCGAGACACAGCGAGAGGAGATCGGGATCCTCAAGGCCTTTGGCTATTCGGATAGTGCCGTCGCCTGGCATTTCATCAAGATGGCGCTAGCTACCGCGCTGATTGGCCTTCTCCTCGGCTGGGCCTCCGGTTACTGGCTTGCCGGCCTGATCACCGACCTCTATCGCCAGTACTTCCGCTTTCCCAACCTCGTTCTCGAGATTTCGCCCGACGTCCTGGCGCTCTCCGCGCTGGTCGCCATGATCGCCGCCGCAGCAGGCGCTGTCGTTGCGGTCGTGCGCGTGATGAAGCTGTCACCGGCCGTAGCCATGGCGCCACCTGTGCCAGCCATCTACGGTGTGGGTCCCCTCGAGCGGCTGGGCCTGCTGCGCAGCATCGGGTCGACCGGCTTCATGATCCTGCGCCATATCACGCGCTTTCCCCTGCGCTCGTCGATGACGGTCACCGGGATCGCCCTGTCCCTGGGATTGCTCATCTCGACCACGCAGTTCTTCGATTCCGTCAAGGTCATGATCGACACCTTCTTCTTCCGCGCACAGCGCCAGGACGTCTCGATCACCTTCACCGAGCTGCGCAGCGACGCCGTCCGCATTGACCTGGCGCGGTTGCCTGGCGTCATTTCGGTCGAGTTGCGCCGCGGCATGACAGCCCGCCTGACCAACGCCACGCGCAGCGAGCGCATCTACATCCAGGGCATTGACCGAAACGCGCGTCTGTCCCAGCAGGTCGACATCGACGGGCGGGCCATCACGTTGCCGCGCGATGGTCTTGTCCTCTCACGGCGGCTCGCCGACAAGCTTGCCGTAAAAGCGGGCGACACCGTCGACCTGCGGCAGCTCGAGGGCCGCAGGCGCACCGCGCGGGTACCGGTTGCCTTTGTTATCGATGAGTATGTCGGTCTTGCAGCCTACATGGATCGCAAGGCCCTTAACCGCCTCGCTGGCGACGGACCTGTGGCCGCGAGCGCGGCCATGAAGATCGACCCCGCGCGCGAGCGCGAGCTCTTCCACGCAGTCCGCGACATTCCCGGCATCTTCACGATTTCGCTCCAGCGCCACGCCTATCTGAAGTTCAGGGAACTCGTGGACCAGAACATCATGACCATGGTCTGGTTCTATTGTGGCTTCGCTGCGATCATTGCCTTCGGCGTCGCCTACAATGCCAGTCGCATCACCCTGTCCGAACGATCCCACGAACTGGCGACCCTGCGGGTCCTGGGGTACCATCGCACTGAGGTGGCGCGCATCCTTGTGGGCGAGTTGGTGCTTCTGACGCTGCTGGCCACCCCGCTGGGCGTGCTTGCCGGATATGGGCTATCGCTCTACATGATCGAACGCTTCACCACCGACCTCTTCCAGATGCCCTTCGGCCTGACGGCCGCAACCATAGGCCAGGCGATCCTGGTCGTGGGCGGTGCCGCCCTTGTCAGCTGCCTCATGGTGGCACGTAATGTGGCCGATCTCGACCTTGTACGCGTCCTCAAGACACGGGAATGAACATGGACCTCAAGAGACTGCGTCCCTGGGCCTGGCCCGCAGGCATCGGCCTGCTTGTGGCAGCAGGCTTGGCCTTTTCCTTCTGGCCGCGCGCTGTCGCTGTCGACATCGCCGAAGCGGTCCGGGGGCCGATGATGACGGCGATCAGCGACGATGGTATCACCCGCGTGCGCGAGGTCTACGTCCTCTCGGCGCCCATCGCCGGCAAGCTGCTGCGGGTCGAAAGCCATGCCGGCGACTTCATCAAGGCGCGCAAGACCGTGGTGGCAACGATCGAGCCGACCGACCCTGCATTCCTGGACGCCCGCGCACAGCGCCAGCTCGCCTTCACCGTATCGGCCGCCCGCGCAGCACGCGATCTCGCCGAGGCCAATGTCAGGGGCCGCGAGGCCGAGCAGAAACTGGCAGCCCGCGAGCTCGCGCGTGCACGCGAACTATTTTCGAAAGGTGTTGTGTCGAAGGCGCGTGTGGATGCGGCTGAAGCCAGTCTTGCTGCGCTCGATGCAGCCGTCGCGACCGCCCGCGCGGCCTTGCGCCAGCGCAGCTTCGAGATCCAGACCGCCGAGGCAGCGCTGATCTCGCCGGGATCGACCGCTGCGGGCGAGCGTGCCAGCTGCTGTATCCAGTTGCGTGCGCCCGTCGACGGTCAATTGCTGCGTGTCCTTCAGGAAAACGAAAGCTTCGTCCAGCCGGGCCAGCCCATCGCCGAGGTCGGTGACCCTGCCAATCTCGAGATCGTCATCGATCTCGTTTCAAGCGAGGCCGTGCAAGTCGCCGAGGGCGACGATGCGATCATCACGCAATGGGGCGGGCAGGGTGACCTCAAGGGACGCGTGCGTCGCATCGAACCCTTTGGCCAGCAGAAGGTCTCGGCACTGGGTATCGAAGAGCGTCGCGTCAACGTTCTGATCGACATTGTCTCGCCGCGCACCGAGTGGGCCCGCCTGGGCCATGGCTTTCAGGTTGATGCCGCGATTGTCCGCTGGCGGAGCGAGAATGCCCTGCAAGTCCCAGTCGGCGCGCTGTTCCGGCAAGGCAAGGACTGGGCTGTCTATCGCGTCGAGGGCAACCGCGCACGCCTCACCAAAGTCGCAACCGGCCACTTCAATGACACCACCGCCGAGATCACCGATGGTCTCCAGCCCGGCGACCGCGTCGTACTCCACCCGGGCGAGAGCGTCAGCGATGGCGTCAAGGTCGCCCCCCGCTAGAAGGCCATCCAAGCATGAGAAGCGGCAGAGTATCTAAGATATTGACATTCTTCCATTGTAAGTCTACCATTCTACCATGACCTTGAACATCAAGAATCCCGAAGCCCACCGCCTTGCCACCGAGCTTGCACGCGCCACCGGCAAGTCCCTGACACAGGCCGTCACCGACGCGCTCCGCGACCAGCTTGCGGAAGTGACCGAGAGGGCGAGGATCGAAGCCAAAATCGCAGACCTAAGGCATCTGACCCACGAGACGGCGCGTGCCTTCCGGGAAGCCCCAACCAGCTTCGATGAGAATGATCTTTACGACGAGCAAGGACTTCCCAAGTGATCGTGGACACCTCAGCTCTCATTGCGATCCTGAAAGAAGAGGCTGGATGGGAGGACCTGGTCGCAAGGATGCAGAAAGCATCATCACGAAAGATGTCCGCAGCCTCGTGGCTTGAGGCTGCAATCATTATTGACGCACTGAAGGATGCAACGACCAGTTGGCGCTATGATGCGATTTTCGCAAAACTTGAGATCCGGATCATGCCCGTCACGGAGCAGCAGGCCCAACTTGCCCGTAAGGCCTACAAGGACTTCGGCAAGGGATCCGGACATGCCGCAAGGCTGAACTTCGGTGATTGCTTCTCATATGCCCTCGCCATGGAGTCGGGCGAGGCCCTCCTCTTCAAGGGAGAGGACTTCAGACACACGGGG
>JBEIFU010000117.1:0-7817 GCA_040382295.1 Alphaproteobacteria bacterium | reverse complement strand
TTTCCCCTCGCTCGAGGAATGCAGAAGATTCGCATCGACCGAGAAAGGTGCCTCGCCACGCTTGTCTTTCGCGATCGGGATCTGGTGCTTCTCGGCAAAGTCGATCAGTTTCGTTCGGCTCTCAAGCTCCCACTCGCGCCAGGGGGCGATGACATGGATGTCGGGCTTGAGCGCGTAATAGGTCAGCTCGAAGCGCACCTGGTCGTTGCCCTTGCCGGTCGCGCCGTGTGCGACGGCATCCGCGTTGAGTTTCTCCGCGATCTCGATCTGCTTCTTGGCGATCAGCGGGCGGGCGATGGACGTGCCCAGCAGATACTGTCCCTCATAGAGCGCATTCGCACGAAACATGGGGAATACGTAGTCCCGGACAAATTCCTCTCGCAGGTCCTCGATGAAGATGTGCTCCGGCTTGATGCCCAGCATCAACGCTTTCTTGCGGGCAGGCTCAAGCTCCTCGCCCTGCCCAAGGTCAGCGGTGAAAGTCACGACCTCGCAGCCATAGGCCTGCTGCAGCCATTTGAGGATCACGGATGTGTCGAGCCCGCCGGAATAGGCAAGGACGACGCGTTTGATGGTCTTGCTGGTCATGGAATCAGTCCTGACTTGTGATGCGCCCGATTTCTCGGCTGCGCAGTTCCGCGATCCGGTCGCTGGCGCGCTGCTTCACGCTTTCGCTTTTCAATTGCCCGCAGGCAGCCATGATGTCACGGCCACGCGGCGTGCGGATGGGCGAGGCATACCCGGCACGGTTCACGATCTCGCCGAATTCCTCGATCCGCTCCCAATCCGAGCATTCGTAGGGCGCGCCCGGCCAAGCATTGAAGGGTATCAGGTTGATCTTGGCGGGAATGCCGCGAATGATCTTCACGAGCTCCCGCGCATCTGCATTGCTGTCGTTCACGTCCTTCAGCATCACGTACTCGAACGTGATGCGCCTCGCATTCGAGAGGCCCGGATAGGCGCGACATGCCTCGAGCAATTCCTTGATCGGATACTTCTTGTTGAGCGGTACGATGACATCGCGTACGTCATCGCGCGGCGCGTGCAGCGAAATCGCCAGCATCGATCCGATCTCCTCGCCAGCACGCGGGATCATCGGCACGACGCCGGCCGTTGACAGCGTGATGCGGCGCTTGGACAGGGACAGGCCCTCGCCATCCGCGATCACATTGATCGCATCCCTAACATTCTCGAAATTGTAGAGCGGCTCCCCCATGCCCATCATCACCACATTGGTGATCTGCCGCGTATCCGTATTGCGCCCGGCCTTGGGCCATTCCTTCAAGTCGTCCCGCGCAACAAGCACCTGCGAGACGATTTCCGCCGCCGTCAGGTTCCGGACAAGTTTCTGCGTACCCGTATGGCAGAAGCGACAGTTCAATGTGCAGCCAACCTGGCTTGAGATGCACAGCGTTCCACGATCATCATCAGGAATGAACACGGTCTCGATTTCGATCCCGGGCGCAAAGCGGATGACCCACTTTCGCGTGCCGTCCCGCGAGACCTGGGCCGTAACCACTTCCGGGCGCGCCAGCGTGAAGCGCTCTGCGAATTCCTGCCTCAGTGGTTTTGCCAGCGTGGTGATGCCCTCGAAGCTGGTCACCCCCTGCACATAAAGCGCGTTCCAGAGTTGGTTCGCACGCATGGTCACCTGCTTGGGTTCCACACCGGCGACAGCCAGCGCCTCGCGCAAGCCCGCACGTGTCAGTCCAATGAGGTTTGTCTTCGTGCTCATTCCGAAATCCGAGGCCCCAAACAAAAAGGGGCGACACCTGGGCCGCCCCCGAAATCCCGGGTCCGACGAGGATCCTCAGTCTATTTGCAGCCTTCCGCCACTTTGTCGAGTGCGGCGGAAATGCCCTTCAGGGAATAGGTATCGGTTGTCAGGGTCCCGCGGCGCGACATTCCCTTGACGGTCAATTCACCCGAAGCCCGCATGGCAGCCACCAATCGTGCCTCATCCGGGCCCGTGCCGAGCCAGGCCCCGTCTTCCTTGGTAAAGAACTCGAACTTGTCCGCACCCACTTCGACCGTCGCGGTTGAGCCATCCTTGAAAGGGTAGCCGATGATGATGGAAGGCTCGGCGCTGATGGGTACGCCCGGCCAGTTTGACACCAGGAAGTGGATCTGGCCTCGCTTCGCCGCAGCTGGCTCCTTCGTCTTCGGAGCCGAGATGACATAGCACACGGTGCCTCGTGCATCGCTGGCCTTGAATGCCTCCCAGTCCCCGAAGGTGCCAAGCAGCGTCGGCGCAATTCCCTGCGCCCAGCCTGCCGTGGCGAGCGCACTCGCGCCGACGGCTGCCAGAAAGAAGCGTCCGAGCAAACCTGACCGGGGAGACAATGACATCAGCTCATCCTCATGCGTTGCGACCCGAGCCGGTCCCCACGCGAAGCAGGCAGCCCAAGGTTCTCATCCCACATGTGTCGCCCAAGAGGGCCCCTTTTGTGAAGCCCTTTCCGTCGAGAAGATGGCAGGTGACGTCCTGTTTCCGCATTTGCTAAACCCGCCACCTGTTGCGGGGAATTCGAGGCCCCGGCTGGAGGTCGGCATTAACGTCACCAATCCCGTTCTGGTCGAGCTGGTTCGGGCCGGAATCATCGAGAGCCGTCACCGGGGCGCCGTTGCCATCAGCGATGCCAGCGGGCGCTTGCGCCAGACCTTGGGCACGGTCAGCGTTCCAGTCTATCCGCGCTCGGCCTTCAAGGCCCTCCAGGCATTGCCAATGGTCGAGACCGGCGCCGCCGAGGCCGCAGGCGTCAGCGACGAGGAGCTGGCGCTGGCCTGCGCCTCCCACTCCGGCGAGCCCATGCACACCACCCGCGTCGAGGCCTGGCTGTCACGCATCGCTTGCCGCGAGCCCGACCTCGCCTGCGGACCGCATCTGCCCTACAACGAGAAAAGCGCCCACGAGCTGATCAGAAGGGGAGAAAGCCCCTGCCGCATCCACAATAACTGCTCCGGAAAGCATACAGGCTTCCTGACACTGGCTCGCCATCTCGGTGTCCCCATCGCGGGCTACGAGCACCCCGACCACCCCGTGCAGCAGCACATACGAAGGGCCATCGCCGAAATGTGCGGCGTCGCGCCCGACACCATGCCCGTCGGCATCGATGGGTGCGCTGCACCCAATTACGCAATCCCCTTGGCGGATCTCGCAGCAGGCATGGCTCGCCTTGGCAATCCGTCAGGTCAGCCGGCGCGAAGGGCCGCGGCCGCCGAGCGCCTCGTATCAGCGTGGAAAGCCCATCCGCTTCTCGTTTCAGGGACAGGGCGCGCCTGTGCCGACCTGATCGCGGCGTCCCGTGGCCGAACCGTGGTCAAGACAGGGGCGGAGGCCGTCTTCATGGCGGCCCTGCCCGAGCGAGGGCTTGGTATCGCCTTGAAGATCGACGACGGTGGAACCCGTGCGGCCGAAACGGTGATGGCTGCCCTCCTTGTCGAACTGGGCCTCGCCGACCCCGACGATCCGCGCATCGCCCGCCACCGCAACCCACCGCTGAAGAACTGGCGCGGCGATGTCGTGGGCGAACGACGCGCCACGGCCGCGCTTGGCGTTTTCGGCGCCCTGGACTAACGTCCGCTGCACCAAGACATCACAGGAGAAACCTCATGAAAGCCGTTCTCTGCAAGGCCTATGGCCCGCCCGAAAGCCTCGTTGTTGAGGACGTCCCAAGCCCGAAGGCTGACGCGGGCCAGGTCGTCATCTCCGTCAAGGCGGCCGGCGTGAACTTCCCTGACCTCCTGGTGATCCAGAACAAGTACCAGTTCAAGCCGCCGCTCCCGTTCTCGCCGGGCGGGGAGGTGGCAGGCCTCGTGAAGGAAGTCGGTGCCGGCGTGACCAACCTGAAGGTCGGCGATCGCGTGCTGGCATCGACAGGCTTTGGCGGATTTGCCGAGGAAGTCGTTGCCCCCGCTGCACGCTGCTTCCAGTTCCCCGCGAATATGGATTTTGTCGATGCCTCGGCCTTCGTGATGACCTACGGCACCTCGCACCACGCTCTGAAGGACCGCGCCAGGCTGAAGCAGGGCGAAACGCTTCTCGTGCTCGGAGCCGCTGGCGGCGTCGGCCTTGCGGCTGTCGAGCTTGGCAAGGTCATGGGCGCACGTGTAATTGCCGCCTGTTCCAGCCAGGAAAAGGTTGACCTGTGCATCAGCCGTGGTGCTGACGGCGGCGTTGTGTATCCCACGGGGAACCTCGACCGCGACGCGCAGAAGAAGCTCGCCGATGACTTCAAGAAGGTCCTCGGCGGTGACGGTGCCGACGTGATCTATGACGGCGTCGGCGGCGCCTATGCCGAACCTGCGCTGCGCTCGATCGCGTGGGAGGGGCGCTATCTGGTCGTAGGGTTCCCGGCGGGCATCCCCTCCCTGCCGCTCAACCTGACCCTGCTCAAGGGCTGTCAGATCGTCGGCGTCTTCTGGGGCGCCTTCACGGCGCGCGACCCGAAGGGCAACCAGGCCAATCTGAACGAACTCATGGACTGGGTCCGCGATGGCAAGCTCAAGCCCTACGTGTCGAAGACCTACAAGTTCACCGAGGTCGCCCAGGCACTGAACGACATGGATGCCCGAAAGGTCATGGGCAAGATTGTGCTGACCCCCTAGATTTCCTGAAGCCCCGGCGGGTTTTGCGCCGGGGCCTTAGGCCAGCAGCAATCGTCTCGGGGCCTTACGGTTTCACGAACCGCAGGGCCATCCGATCACTTTCGCCAATCGCATCATAGGGCGCGCTGTCGAAATTCGGATTGGCCGGTTGCCCCTGAGGCGCCGTGCGCCGCACTGGCGGGAGTGTCCACACACCGAACGGATGATCGCGGTCATCCTTGGGGTTGGCATAGAGGTCCGAGCGGGCAGCAAGCTTGAAGCCGGCTTTCTCGGCAGCCGCGATGACGAAGGCTTCGGTGACGTAGCCCGACTGCGCCTTTGGATCCTGCATGGTACCCGGCGCATTGCGATGCTCCTCGATCGCCAGCACCCCGCCGCTCTTCAGCACGGCGAAGCTCTCAGCCAGGACCTTGTCCAGCATGCCGTTGGCCATCCAGTTATGGAAGTTGCGACCATTGAGCACGAAATCGACCGAGTTGGGCGCCCCCAGCCCCTGTGACTTCGGGCCGAAGTTCACATAGGTGATCGGCCCATACACGCTCTGGTCCGAAAATCTCTTTTCGAACTGCGCACGGGCATCGCGTGCAGCCTGCGACAGGTCCGGATTGTTCAGGTCGGCCGCTGTCGCCGCATAGCTCCCCTTCGTGAGGCGCGCATAAGGCGCAAGGATCTCGGTCCACCATCCCCCGCCAGGCGATAGCTCCAGAACCGCCATTCCTGGCTTGAGCCCCCAGAAGGTCAACGCGTCAACGGGCTTGCGCCAGGCATCACGCTGCACATTGGCGGGCGTGCGCCATGAACCCGAAACCGCATCAGCCACGGCCTTGTCCTGGACGTCGGCAGCAAGGGCCGTCGGCAGTGTGAGGGCAATCGATGTGATGGTGATGGCAAGCAGTCGCTGAATCGAAGAAAGAGCGGTCATCTCGGTATCCCTTGGAACGATCATTGATGGACACCTAGGGGCGCAGCCCGTCGGGATCAACAGGCAACCTCGCGCTGGCGCAGAAACAGCAGATTTCCGATGAAGTAGCGCTTGAAAAATATCTAAAAGATACTATAATGATATCATTTTGATACAACTGTTGGAGACAGACCCATGAAACCGACAACGCTGAACCAGACCGTCGAAAAGCCAGCCTCCGTTGCCAATGGTGGCTTCGTCCTTTTGCTGGCCTTGCTCGCACTCGCGCTGGGCATAGCCGCGCTCATTGCTGGCCCAAAGCTGATCGGGGCAGGCTTGATCATTGCCTTCGTCTTCCTTGTGTCGGGCTTCTACACGCTCCAGGCCAACGAGGCAGGGGCCATCACCCTGTTCGGTGACTATATGGGCACCGACCGCACGCCGGGTCTGCGCTGGGTGCTGCCTTGGAACATGCGAACAAAGATCTCGCTGCGCGCCCGTAACGTGACCGGCGAGAAGCTCAAGGTGAACGACAAGCGCGGCAACCCGATCGAAATCGCCGCTGTCGTGGTTTGGCGTGTCACCGATACCGCAGCAGCACTCTTCGACGTCGACCAGTACGAGCACTTCGTCAATGTCCAGATCGAGACGGCGGTACGTGAAATCGCGTCTCACTTCGCCTATGATCACGGCGAGCACGAAGAGCCCACATTGCGCGCCGATGCCGACCAGGTCTCGGCGAAGCTGCGGGACCTGTTGCAGGACCGCCTTCACATCGCCGGTGTGGTGGTCGACGAGGCCAAGCTCTCGCACCTTGCCTATGCGCCGGAAATCGCAAGCGCCATGCTGCGCAGGCAGCAGGCCGAGGCCGTCCTCGCTGCGCGCCAGAAGATTGTCCAGGGCGCGGTCGAGATGGTCGATCAGGCGCTGCGCCATCTCGCCGAGCGCAACGTTGTCGAGCTCGACACCGAGCGCAAGGCCGCCATGGTCTCGAATCTCCTGGTTGTCCTCTGCTCCGACAGTGAAGCCCAGCCGGTGGTCAACGCTGGCTCGCTCTATCACTAGTCCCGCTGCGACCGTCATGACCGCAGACCGCAAGTCCTTCGCCCTCAGGCTGGACCCCGCGCTCTACAACGCGGTGGCAAGGCTCGCCGCCACCGACCTGCGCAGCGTGAACGCCGAGATCGAGTTCCTGCTGCGCGAGGCCCTCCGGGCGAGGGGGATGAAAATCGAGAAAGTCCTCGACGAGGGGCCCCAGGGGCAGGGGTGACGATCACACCCCCTTAAAGAAAAGGGCGCCCCACCGGGGCGCCCTGTTTTGCGCTATGCGTAATTAAATTACGCAGCCGAGGGGCGGCCAAACAGAAGTGCAAAGAGCCAGCCCCAAAATCCGCCCGTCGATGAGCTGCGCTCATCATTTCGGCGCATGGAGTAAGCATAAGGCTTGAACATGATCTTTCTCTTTTCGTCTTAAAAAGGCTTCTTTGAAGGCAAACATAGGGATCGCCCCTTTGGCCTTCAAACGAGGACTTTTCATTGATAGCATGAGAAAAATTCATATAATAACGGAATGAAACGCCGACTGCCCCCCTTGAATTCACTGCGCGCCTTTGAGTCAGCGGCCCGCCACCTGAGCTTCACCAAGGCTGCCGATGAGCTCGCCGTCACCCAGAGCGCCGTCAGCCACCAGGTCAACGCGTTGGAGGAGTGGGCCGGCGTTCCTCTCTTCAAGCGCCAGGGCCGCGCCATGGTCCTGACCGAGGCCGCGGTGAAGTTCCTGCCTGCGATCTCGACCGCCCTCGACCAGATCGCGCTGGCCGGGCGCAAGTTGCAGGCCGTCGATCCCACCCATGGCTGGCTCACCGTCGCTGTCATGCCGTCCTTCGCCGCAAAATGGCTGGTTCCGCGCCTTGCCGATTTCCACGAGAAAAATCCCGAAATGGATGTCTGGATAGCGACGTTCGAGGCCCAGACCGGCGCGCTGGGATCCGACATCGACGTTGCCATTCGCTACGGCCGCGGCGACTGGCCGGGCCTGGCCAGTGTCCGCATCATGTCTGAAGAGCTCTTCCCCGTCTGCGCCCCGCGCCTCGCCGCGAGCCTCAGGACACCCGCCGACCTCGCCCACGCCACCCTGCTGCACGACGAGCTGCGCGAGGACTGGGCGATGTGGTTCGCAGCCGCAGGACTGACCGGCGTCGATACGGCGCGCGGCCCCGGCTTCGATGATTCAGGCCTTCTCATCCAGGCCGCAATCGAAGGCCTGGGCGTTGCCTTGGGCCGCAGCGTGCTCGTCAAGGGCGACCTC
>JBEIFU010000116.1:0-7842 GCA_040382295.1 Alphaproteobacteria bacterium | reverse complement strand
GCCGAGTGACTCGGTGATGCTGGGCGCGAGGAAATCCTCGCCTTCGCCTGCCGCAGAAAAGTCCCGGTGCTGCAGTTGAACACCACCCGCGAAGGCCGAGAAGGGGCCAAGTGCACCGTGAACCAGCTCACCGCGGATTTCGTGCTGCTGGTCGAGGAACGAAGCCTTGGGAACCACGTCGACCTCGTCATGCGTATAGTCTGAAATTCCCGCGTTCAGGCGCAGGGCTGTGAAGCCTGCGAAGGGGTTCTTCCATTCGCCGGCAACGAGCAGCTTGTCCTGCGTCATGTCGATGAAGGCGTCTTCGCCCGGGATCCCGTACTGGCTCTCGAACCGGACATAGGCGGCGCCGATGTGGCCATTGTTGCCGATATGGGACCCGCCGAGTGAAAAGCCATGGCCCTCAGCCTGGCTGTTGCTTTGCTTGCCCTCCGGCGTGTCGTAAGAGCCGCGTTGCTGATAGACCCCGTCAAGGTGCCAGGCGAAACTGCCTGAACCGCCATCGAGAAGCCCCGCCAGTTCGCGCCCGTTGTCTACGGTGCTGGCTGCTGCGTGCGCTTCCACGCTGAAGCCATCCTTCGGTAGCGCGCTGGGAATGCGGTTGTTCAGGGCATTGACGACACCACCTATCGCCTGGCTTCCATAGCGCAACGTTGCCGGGCCACGCACGATCTCGACGCCCTGCATGGCCAATGGATCGATCGGTACGCCGTGATCAGGTGACAGGTCCGATACGTCGAAGCTGCCAAGCCCGTTCTCGAGCACGCGAACGCGCGTGGCATCGAAACCGCGAATGACAGGTCGACCTGCGCCTGCCGCAAAGCTGGATGACGTCACGCCGGGAATGTCACCGAGGGCATCGGCCAGGTTCAGGCCGCCGGTACGCGTCAGGTCGTTGCGATCGGCGACCCCGACGAGTGTCGAGAACTGGTCGCGGGACTTCGAGAGGGCCGAGCCCGTGACCAGGATTTTCTCGACGGTTTCGGTTTGCTTGGGTTTTTCGTCAGCGGTTGCAAGGCTGGCTGCGATCGCGGCGATGGCCGCTCCTGAAAGCAGATGCATTTTGTATGAATTGAACATGAAACGCTCCTGAGTGAACTGAATGAGACCCGAGGTGAGGCGGCGTTGGGTACGCCGCGTCTCTGCCGCCAGGTTGGCTTCGGCCTAGGCGTTCAGTTCAGCAGGAGGTCCTCTGATGGTTCGGCCCTCGCGCGGCGCCGACGGACGTGGATCGTGTTGAAGATCGATTGCCGTCTGCGTGTTGCTGGATGGTGGCCAATCGATGGTGACCACTGCCAGCAGCACATGGAGCCCGAGGGCCGAGACAAGACACGCTGGGCAGTCACGGTGGTGTTTGCCGCCATTCGGCCCATGCTCGTCGTGTTGGGGCGACTGTTCGGTTTCAGAGAGCCCATCAAGCGCAGCGTGCGAAGAGATGCCTTGCGTGCTGGTTGGCTCTGCATGGACATGATGAGCGACGGTCATGCCCTGGATAACCAAAGCAAGCGCCAGCATCCAAGCGAATGCGAGCTTCAGAGACCGCCATCCTGTAGCGTGCAATGCAAAAAATTCCCCGCTCATGACGCCAGACAAGCACGACGGGGCGCTTTACGGCAAGGTCTGAGTGCAACCAGGCAGGATTTCGCTTTATGGTGGAAATTTGTGGGCTGGACCGCACGCGAGCCGCGAAATGAACTGCGCCGGGCGTTTCGGCCCGGCACAGTCCGTATTGGGTGGTCCTTCTACACGTATCGCAGGTCAATCACCCGGCCATTGTATGGATTAACCCTGAGCATGACGGGCCGCCCGCGCCGGTCGTAAGCATACGCTCGCAGACCCCAGCCCCAACGCGCGTCGCGAAGACCTCTGACATCGAAAAAGCCCTGTCGCTCCAGCCGTCGGACGATCTGCCAGCGGGAGAGCAAGCCTTCATGGTGCCCATAACCCCGGTCTGAGCGACCCCAGCCGCGCTCCCATTGATCAAATCCGCGCTCGTGGCGTCCCCAGTCGTGGTGGCGCTGGCCGTAGCCATCGCGGTCGTACTGGGAGGACCGTTCGTGCTGGACCTGCCCACCGCGTGGGCCATAGGGTTGGTCGGCCATGGCAGGGCTCGCGAGGGCAAGAATGCCCAGAGAGAGTGCAGTGACAGTGGCTGTGACGAGTTTTCGCATGATGATTAACTCCCGCTTGATGAAGGATTGGTCCCAACCCTTGATGCAAGGATCTCATGCTCCGGCTGAACCCAGTCTGGACGGATTATTCATGTCGGGTTCAGCGACTTTGCGCTATTCAGGCCTCATGCGCGGAAGACTTTGCCACGGTCTATTTGCTGTTCTGCTCGCCGGAGCGCTGCTCCAGCCTGCGTTTGCGCAGGACTGGCCGCCGCCACCGCCCGACGAGCGTGGCGGCGAGGGTTTCCGTCGTGAGCGCATGCAGGAGGATCAGCGCATCGTGCCGCTCGACACGGTGATGAGCAGCCTGATGTCGCAATATCCTGGCAAGCCGCTTGATGCACGTGGGCCCATGCGCCGTGGGGCCCAGCTCATCTACGAGATCGTTTGGCTGACCCCGGACGGACGGCAGATCGTGGTGATCGTTGATGCCCGTTCCGGGCAGGTGCTTCGCGTAAGAGGCCTGGGCTGACGGAGGAAAAGGCAATGCGTATACTCGTTGTTGAAGATGATCCGGACCTACGGCGTGTCCTTTCAGATGCGCTCAAGGACAATGGCTATGTCGTCGACACGGCCGGCGACGGGGAAGAGGGGCATTACCTGGGTGACACCGAGCCTTATGACGCAGTGATCCTCGACCTCGGCCTTCCTGAAATGGACGGGATCAAGGTGCTGGAGAAATGGCGCAAGGCCGGGCGTACGATGCCGGTCCTCATTCTCACGGCCCGCGATCGCTGGAGTGACAAGGTCAAGGGTCTTGACGCCGGAGCCGATGACTACGTGGTCAAGCCCTTTTTCACGGAAGAGGTTCTCGCGCGCATCCGCACACTGCTTCGCCGCAGCGCAGGCATCACGACCGCAGACATCGAATGTGGCCCCTTGCGTATCGATACGCGCGCCGCGCGTGTCACGGTCGAGGGTAACCCTGTCAAGCTGACGTCGCTCGAGTACCGGCTCCTTGCCTATCTGGCGCACCACAAGGGGAGGGTCGTCTCGCGGACCGAGCTTGTCGAGCACCTCTACGATCAGGACTTTGACCGAGACTCGAATACGATCGAGGTGTTCGTGGGCCGCTTGCGCAAGAAGCTGGGTGTCAACATCATCCAGACGTTGCGTGGACTTGGCTACAAGCTGGATGAGCATGCCGCAGAATCAGAGGCAAATGCTGCCCGCTAGCAACTCCCTCGCGTTCAGGCTGGTCGCGATCGCGGCGGGTTGGGGCGTCATCGGCCTTGTAGCCGGCGGTTTGCTGCTGTCAGCGCTCTTTCGTACTGCGGCCACCCGTAGCTTCGACCAGCGACTGATTGCCGATCTCGAAAGTGTGATTGCCGTTGCCGAGATTGACTGCAGGGGCTCTTTCACAATGCCCAAGCCCCTCATCGCCGAGCGGTTCACGCGCGCGTTCTCCGGTTCCTATTGGCAGGTGTCGTCTCTTGCGACGAACGGACAGCCGCAGATGGTCATGCGTTCTCGCTCGCTCTGGGACAAGACGCTACCTATTGGTATGCAGACTGCGGCGGGTGAAGTGTTGCAGGGCTATGCGTCCGGACCGCTCGACCAGAAGCTCCGCTTCGTCGAGCGTGTTGTGTCGATCGCACGGCCAGACACGGAGGCCCCAGAAGAGAATTGCATATCCAGCCAATTGTTTCGTATCTCGGTTGCCGGGGACATGCGCGACATGCAAGCCGACATCGATGGCTTTGAAACCACGCTGTTCTGGTCCGTGATCGCGCTGGGCGGCAGCATGAGCGTGGCCATGGCGCTTTTCGTGCGTCTGGGTTTGTCGCCGCTTGAGAAGATATCGAGGGCGCTTGCGGCAATCCGTGAAGGGCGGGCCTCGCAACTTGAAGGGCGCTACCCCAGCGAGATCCAGCCTCTTGCCGATGAACTAAACGCACTCGTCAAGCACAATGCCGAGGTTGTCGCGCGTGCGCGCACGCATGTGGGCAATCTGGCACATTTCCTGAAGACGCCATTGTCGGTTCTCGCGAATGAGGCCAGAGGCTCTGGCGGACCGCTTGCAGATGCCGTCAACAAGCAGGTTGCCGTGATGCGACGGCAGGTCGACCATTATCTGGCGCGGGCGCGCACTGTGGCGTCGGCTGGCGTCATCGGCGCGCGCTGCGACGTTGCGCCCGTAGTCGCCGATCTGACGCGAGCCTTGACGCGGATCTACGACGCCCAGGGCATTTCGATTGCGGGAACGTGCGCTGAAGGCCTTGTCTTCAAAGGTGATCGTGCAGATCTTGAAGAAATGCTCGGAAACCTTCTGGACAATGCCTGCAAGTGGGCAGCGGAACATGTTGCCGTCCTTGCCGAGGCTTCGGGTCAGCCAGGACGCTTGCGCATCGTGGTGACGGACGATGGCCCAGGCCTGTCCGAGGAACAGAAGAAGCGTGTGCTCGATCGCGGTGAGAGGCTTGATGAAAGCAAGCCGGGATCAGGTCTGGGGCTGGCGATTGTCCGTGAAATTGCCAGCCTTTATGGAGGTGTCTTCACTCTGGGGCGCTCGTCCAGCGGGGGGCTGCGCGTGGAACTTGACCTGCCTTCCCTCGACAGGGGCGCCTGAGCACTTCAGTTCCTGGCGGTCAACTTGCGTCCGAGGCGGGGGTGCCATCCGAGGCCCGGGAGGTGGGCTTCTGTTTCCTGTCCTTCTTGCTGGCGACGGACTTGCGTTCACTCTTCTTGGATTTCTTGCCCTTCTTGTCCTTCTTCTCCTTCTCCGGGCCGTGATAGTCCTCGACGCCAATCAGGATCGAATAGCAGGCCAGTCGCACGACGCGCGGAATCTTGACTGGATCACCATCCCGCTCGCCTTTCTCATAGTATTGGACGACACGACGTTTCAGGCCCAGCGCATCGGCCGCGTCCTTCTGTGACATGTCCAGCGATTTACGCCAGCGCTTGAAATCGTTGCCCTTCATCCGTGCTCGCCTTGTGCCTTGGTGTGAGGAACAAACGTTACTGCGTCCTCAAACGCAAGCGTCCCATCACTATTGCCAATGCGGAAGATCTTCGGGTTGTCCGCGAGACACGCACGACGTGCGCGTTAACCACGTTTTGTCACATCGCCGCAGGAAAATTTTCATACTGGCTTTGATGTGGGCCATCAGTAATCGGGGCGAATCAGTCTGGCGGTCCATCAACCTGCAAGGGATCGACCTGACGTTGTTCGGCCTGTGCTGTGGCAGCCCGGCTTCTCGGGATCCGCGCAGGCTGGGGTGGGGAATGCACGCTGGGCGTGCAAAAGGTTGTGAGCAAATGAGGAAACGTCATGCGAAGCGACTTTGCCCGGTGAGGCAGAGCGTTTACCATGTTCGTGCTGGTATTCTGACGAGACGGATAAACGCTGCGTGCATGCTGTTCAACACACCGGGGCGATACTGTCTGCGACGCCAAGAGCTGCAGGGACAGTATCGCGGCCGGACCGACGGGCAAGAAGTCCCGGTGAAGTCAAAGTGTTCGCTGGGTGCCTCGCAAATAATCGAATCTGTTTACGTAGAGAGCGTCGGCCAAGAGGGCCAAATGAGGGACTACGCAATCCGCAATCATGAGATCGACCGCCCGCGAGATTGAGCTGAGGAACCTTCTGGCGTCACTGCCGCCGGAGAAGGCGACGAGACTCGCCAACGCTGTCGAGCGGAGCCGGCTCACGGGAGAGACTGGTTTGCCGGCGCCCCTCATTCTCGAGGGCCTGCGCCCAACATTGCGGAAGGTCACAACCCGTCGCACGCCAACGGCCCAGCGCCTGTTCTGCGAGGCATTCAGCGATTTTCTCGTCGATGCGCGCGATTTCAAGCAGGCCGGGCGGATCAGTCGATCGACCATTCCTGCGCTCTGGCAGTGGCTGTTGCGCGAAGGTCTTCGTGATCGCCTTGCCCTGCACGAGGCTGGCATTGCCGCGGCCGTTCTTGCTCGGGATCCCGGTGCCGAAGAGCAGCGCGTGCGCAGCCTGCAGCAGGAGGCGGTCGCCGCCCTCGCGCCCGCCCTGCTGCGCGCAGCGTCCAGCGGGCCAGAACAGAGGGCGCTGGCGTCCAAGCTCGGCGGAGACGATGCGCTTGCAGATGTGCAGGAGATTGCTCTACTCCTGTCGGGGGCTGGGGAGTTGACGCCGCTGCGCGGATTGCTGCCGCGGCGCATCGACATGCTTACCGACCAGAACATGGCGCTGGTCCGCGACCTCTACGAAGACCTCTCGGCCCGCAAGCCGGATTTGTGCCCCTATGTCGGGCTACTGGTGCTGAGCCGACTGCGCCGCCCTTGGGAAGTGCTCCGGCTTGCGGCGATCCGGGATTCGAGAGCTGACCAATTGCTGTTTCGTCAGGGCGACATGGCGATTATCGGGGACATATTGCTCGCGGACATGGAGCATCTGGCACTCGATATCGCGTCCGTTCGTCCTGATGCCATGGATACTGACGCAATCCTCAACAGGCTCGATCGTTTCACGCAGATGTCGGGCGGCTTGGTACGCGAGATCGGTTCGCGGCGTGATGGAAAGTGGGGGCAGCGGCTCATCAAGATCAGGCAGCTGGCTTCTGATGCGATGGATATGCTCATCGCGCGTGTGCCGCGCGAGATAGCGTCCGCCCTGCCTGCGCAAAGGCCTGCGCTCCCCATCGGTCGCGGCCAGACTCGGCCAGATCTGGCACGTGAACCGGATGTCGGGCGCATGGAAAGGGCGTTGGCGTGGGGTCGACTTCTGGCGGGTGCCACGCCTTATGCCGGTGGCGGGGACTTTCACAGGTCCCACCGCCAGGCCTTCGAAGAAGTGTCGATGTATCTGACCGAATACACCGACAGCATAGCGGCGGTCCTGAAGAGCCTTGACGCGTCCCGGCGTCCGCGCGCGCAGGCCTATCTTGGGCATGCTCAGGCTCTTGTTGCCACGATCCTCGGTCATGAGGAGGCTGAGCAGATGCGTCGGCGCGTGGCGGGCGTGCTCTCGCGATAGCAGGTTTCAATCGGCCGCGCAGGTCAGCGTTGGCGGCTTCATGCGTCGACGGATCACGCGCGCCTTGCCGTCGTCGATGAGAACCTCAGCTGGAACCGTGTGGCTGAGGAACCCGACAGGACTAGCCGAAAGACCATAGGCACCCGATTGTAGTACCGCAACAAGATCACCGGTCTTCATGTCGGGGAAGGCAGTTTGCCTCCCGATCGTGTCGAGAGGCGTGCACAGGGGGCCTGTGACAACTGCCGGAGCCGTTTCTGCTGATCCAAGACGCGTGGCTGCAACGAGTGGATAGTCTCGCTTGACGATCTGCCCGAGATTGCCTGAGGCTGCCAGATGGTGATGCATGCCGCCATCCGTGACGATGAAGCGCGTGCCTCGGGACATTTTCTGTGTTCTTACAGTCGCAAGATAAACGCCACCTTCCGCTGTGAGGAAACGTCCTGGCTCGACGAGAAACCTCGTGGCGGACAAGTGGGCGAACCGCGCTCGGTGCTGCCTGAGTGCTGGCAAGCCTGAGGCCAGGGCATCCAGGTCCAGTGGAGCGTCCCCCGAATGGTATGGCACACCGAGACCTCCGCCGAAGTCCAAGGTCTTGAGTGGGCGCTGGGTCAGGGTGGTGACATGGCCTGCAAGTTCGATGGCATGAGCCCATTGCGCCAGGAGTGTTGCCGCATCGAGGATCTGTGTGCCTGCAAAGAGGTGAATGCCTGAGAG
>JBEIFU010000115.1:0-7863 GCA_040382295.1 Alphaproteobacteria bacterium | reverse complement strand
GCTGGATTTGCCTGACGAGGCGCTGATCGCACGCGTCCTCATAAAACTGTCACATGATCGCCAGCTTAAGTTTCCCGAAGCTTTGATTGCCTATCTTGCACCAAGGCTCAGGCGTTCCTTTGCCGATGCCGAGCGTCTGGTAGCGCTGATGGACTATCTTGCACTCGAGAGAAAGCGCAGGTTGTCCGTCGAAATCGCTGCAAGTGCCTTGCAGCGGCTTTATGGCGACGATGACGTGCGGTCGGCTGACAATCCGGATGCTCTGGGCTAGGCTTCCGGCCTTGGGGATCGTGGGGGCGGGATCTGTTTGCAGGATGAATGGCAGAGATGGACAACGCGACGACAAAACGCGAGCAAGCGCAGGCTGCGTCGAATACGGGGACGCAAAAGCGTGATGCGCGTGCTCAGGCTAAAGCCGTCGATGCAAAGTCGACGGACCGCCTGATCAATCGCGAGCTGTCGTGGCTTGCTTTCAACACGCGTGTCCTGGAAGAAGCCAAGAACGAGCGTCATCCGCTGCTTGAGCGCCTGCGGTTCCTGTCGATTTCGGCTGCAAACCTCGACGAGTTCTACATGGTGCGTGTCGCTGGCCTGCGCGGCATGGTGCGTGCTGGCGTCAGCACGATCTCGGACGATGGCCTGCGTCCGCAGCAGCAGCTTGACGCGGTCGACGCCACGGCCGTGAAACTGATGGCCGAGCAGCATGCCGTCTGGCTATCGCTGCAGACCTTGCTGAAGAAGGCCGGGATCACAGTAATTGCGGCTGCCGAACTGACGCCTTCCGAACGCGCGTGGCTGGAGGCGCGGTTCATGGGTGATGTGGCTCCGGTCCTGACCCCGCTGGCGATCGATCCTGCGCATCCCTTTCCCTTCATTCCGAACCTGGGGCTTGCGCTTGTGCTGCAGCTCAGGCGCAAGGCCGATGGTCACGAGATGGACGCGCTGGTGCCGATCCCGGCGCAGGTGCCACGCTTCATTCGCCTTCCGGACAGCGCGGGTGAGCCGACCCGGTTCATGGCGCTTGAGCGGGTCATCGGCGAGTTCCTGGGAAAGCTTTTTCCGGGTTATGACGTGCTGGGCAGTGGCTGCTTCCGCGTGATCCGCGACAGTGACATCGAAGTTGCCGAAGAGGCGGAAGATCTCGCCCGCTGGTTCGAAGGCGCACTCAAGCGCCGTCGCCGTGGGAGCGTCATTCGGCTCAAGATCGAAAAATCGATGCCGGAGGCCCTGCGTGCGGTGCTGGCCGAGAAGATCGACCTTGGCGGCCGGGATCCGGTCATCGTTGACGGTCTGCTGGGCCTTGCCGACACGCGCCAGCTGATCGCGGCCGATCACCCGGAGCTTGCCTTCAAGCCCTATAATCCCCGTTTTCCCGAGCGCATTCGGGAATTCAATGGCGACTGTTTTGCTGCGATCCGCACGAAGGATTTCATTGTCCATCACCCCTTCGAGACGTTCGACGTGGTGGTGCAGTTCCTGCGGCAGGCTGCGGCTGATCCCGACGTGGTGGCGATCAAGCAAACGCTCTATCGGACGGGTAACGATTCGCCAGTCGTCCAAGCCTTGATCGAGGCGGCGGAGGCTGGCAAGTCGGTGACGGCCGTGGTCGAGCTCAAGGCCCGCTTCGACGAGGCCGCCAACATCAAATGGGCCAGCGACCTGCAGCGTGCGGGCGTGCAGGTCGTCTATGGGTTCATCGAGCTCAAGACACACGCGAAGTTGTCGCTTGTTGTCCGCCGCGAGGGCAGCACGATGCGTACCTATACGCATTTTGGTACCGGCAACTATCACGCGGCGACGGCACGTATCTATACCGACCTGTCGCTCTTCACGGCTGACCAGGCGATGGGACGCGATGCAGGCCGGGTGTTCAATTTCATTACTGGCTATGCACGGCCCGAGCAGCTTGAGAAGCTTGCCGTGTCCCCGATGAACCTGCGCCAGACGCTGATCGACCATATCGACCAGGAGATTGCGCATGCGCGTGCCGGGCGGCCCGCGCAGATCTGGGTCAAGCTCAACGCGCTCGTTGATTCGTCGGTCATCGACGAGCTCTATCGTGCAAGCCAGGCCGGCGTTCAGATCGACCTGGTCGTTCGCGGCATCTGCTGTCTTCGGCCCGGCATTCCCGGCTTGTCAGAAAACATCCGCGTGAAGAGCATTGTGGGTCGTTTCCTCGAACACGCACGTATTGTCTGCTTTGGCAATGGCCATGGGTTGCCTCATGCGAATGCAAGAGTGTACATCTCCTCTGCCGACTGGATGCCGCGCAATCTCGATCGTCGGGTCGAGGTTCTGGTGCCGGTCGAAAATCCGACGGTGCATGAGCAGGTGATGGGCCAGATCATGAATGCAAACCTCAAGGACGTCGCGCAGAGCTGGCTCCTGCAATCCGATGGCGCCTATATTCGTGCTGTAGGCGCTGACGCGCCGGACGCATTCAGTGCGCATCAGTACTTCATGACCAATCCCAGCCTGTCGGGCCAGGGAAGCAAGGCGCCAACGCGCCAGCAGCCTTCAAGGTCCGGACAGCGCCCGCGTAACCGTGGGAACTGAATCTTGACGGCGAGCGTCTCCAGTGATCGGCCGCTCAAGCGCATGGGTGGTGGCATGGCGGAGGGGCCTATCGGCGTTGTCGACATCGGCTCGAACTCCGTGCGTCTGGTTATCTATGACCGCTTGGTCCGGAGTCCGCTCGCGCTCTTCAACGAGAAGTCACTCTGCGCCATCGGACGCAATATGGTCCGCACAGGCGTCCTGGACGAAGAGGGCAGCAATGCGGCCCTAGCTGCCCTTGCGCGCTTTCAGGAAGTGGCCCGGTCGGTCGGGGTTGTCCGCCTTGAAACCTTCGCAACGGCCGCCGTGCGTGATGCGCGCAACGGCGCCGAATTTGTTGCGCGTGCGCGAAATGCCATTGGAACGCCCATCCGCATCCTGAGCGGCGAGGATGAGGCACGCTATGCTGCCGAAGGGGTGCTTGCGGCTATTCCGGATGCGGATGGTGTCGTTGGCGATCTTGGTGGCGGCAGTCTGGAGCTGTCCTTTGTTTCGCAGGGCCAGCATTCGGGCGGGGTGACGTTGCCGTTCGGTCCGCTGCGCCTGATGGACATGTCCGACGGTCGGCCCGATCGGGCGCGCCCCATCGTGGATGCCGAGATCGAGAAGCTGAAGGACCTCGAGCGTCTCAAAGGGAAGGCGCTCTATGCCGTCGGAGGTGTGTGGCGCAACATCGCCCGCATGCACCTGGAGAACATACAGCACCCGGTGCGCGTGCTTCATCACTATGAAATCGCTCGGGACCGCGCCATCGAGTTTGCTGGCCTGATCGCGGGCCTGTCCCGCAAATCCCTCGAAAGTGTGGCTGGGGTTACACGCAAGCGGGCCGAGGCCATTCCCTACGGAGCGGTTGTGATGGAACGCCTGCTCAAGGTCGGGCGGCTGGACCGCGTGATCATATCGGCCTTCGGTGTGCGCGAGGGGCTTCTGGTGTCAAAGCTGAGTGCGGTAGAGCGTGCGCGCGATCCTCTGCTTTCGGCCTGCGAGGAAATGGCTCAGCGCCTGGGCCGCGAGCCTGCCCTCGGCAGTATCCTTGAGCAGTGGACTGCGCCCTTGTTCCCGGTTGTTGACAAGGGCTTCGAGCGATTGCGTCAGGCTGCCTGCCATTTGGCGGACACGGGATGGCGCGGTCACCCTGATCACCGTGCCGAGCAGATCTATCATGACGTGCTGAATGCGCCGTTGCTCGGGATTGACCATCCGGGCCGAAGCCTGCTGGCCCTGTCCCTGTTTCACCGGTATGGCGGCGCTGATGACAGGCTCGAGAGGCGCGCGATGCGCTTCATCGGGGAGGAGGCTGCTTCCCGTGCCCGGACGCTTGGACTTGCCCTGCGTGCCGGACTGGTGCTGGCGGGCCCTGCGCCGTCCATCCTCAAGGCCAGTTCGGTTCGCCTGACGACCGGCGCCCTCGTCCTGAGCCTGCCGAAGCGCCACCAGGCGCTGGTGGCCGAGGTCAGCACAAAGCGTTTCGAAATCCTTTCCAGTGCCCTTGGCCGGACATTCAGGGTTGATCTGAGCTGAACGGCGGCAATCCGGGGCTGTAACAGGACCTTGTCGATGGGTCCCAAGTTTCCGTCGCCTTAACGCAAGTCATGCAACACTTCCTGCTTGGAACCCGGGATCCTCCCGGTGTTGCCTGCTGGGTTGGCCAATGCTTGCACGATGGATGGAGATCGCACCTGCAGCTTGCATCCTTGCGAGTGTGGGCGAATTGCGACGCCATGCAACGTCATGCCGTTTAGAAAGCCAAATCTAGATGCGCATGATGCCAGTTCCCAACATCTCAGTCCGCGCGGCACTCTGGACGCTTCTCGTCGGGTCGCTGACGTCGGCTGCGACGTTGTTTGCGACCTATTACTTCTTCGTAGAGCAAGCGCGCACGACGACCGAGCGTCGAGTGCAAGCACTTGTCGGTGCGATCGATGCCGCGGCTGGTAGCGTTGGTGAGGCCACGCAGCTCCAGCGCATCCTGCAGGGTCTTGGAAGGCAGGCTGATGTCGGTTCCATCGTGATCTTTGATGTGATGACCGAAAAAGTCATCGCGGCAACCGATGTGCGCCTCGTAGGGGCTACGGTTCCTGACGGGATCAAGCGGGAATTGTCCGCCAGCGCGAGTGGAAGTGGCACGCTTTCAGCCACGTCACCTGGCGTGTTCCGCGACGATAGGTATGTGATCGTTCGGCCTCTCGAGGTTCGTGCCGACGAAGGGAAGCTGCTGCCATCGCTCGTCGTTCTCAGCGCCAGCGCGAAGGATGTCCACGCAGACGCGCTGCGTGGATTGACTGCGCCTGGTGTCGTGATGTCGGCCGGTATTCTGCTGACGCTGGCGACTTACATGCTGTTGCTGCATCGGACGATTTTGCAGCCTCTGACACTGATCCAGCATGCCATCAGGAAGTTTTCCAAGGGTCGGGCGGATGTTCGGGTGCCTGACCTGCCGCGTAACGAGATCGGTTTGCTTGGAGAGAAACTGAACAAGCTTCTTGATGGCGTGGTGCAGGCGCATGCCCATGTCGAGCAGCAGAACCGCGAGCTTGTGGCAGCAAAGGAAGATGCCGAGACGGCGAACCTCAAGAAGTCCGAATTCCTTGCTACGATGAGCCACGAGATCCGTACGCCCCTGAATGGCATCATGGGGATGGCGCAGCTGCTTGCCATGGGTGACCTGCCAGCCAAGCAGACGCAGCAGGCGCGGTTGATCCTGACGGCAGCGGAGACGATGATGGCGCTGATCAACGACGTGCTCGACATGTCGAAGATCGAGGCTGGAAAGGTCAGCCTGGAAACGGTGCCGTTCAACCTGCACCAGCTGCTGTCCGAGGTCGGAGACCTGGTCGCGGCCAAGGGACGCGAGAAGGATGTGGCGGTGCTGCTGCGCATTGAGCCGGGCATCGGTGAGCAATTCAGAGGTGACCCGCATCGGTTGCGCCAGGTGGTAACGAACCTGGCCGACAACGCCTTGAAGTTCACGAGCCAGGGACATATCTGCCTCGCCGCTACAAAGGCGGGTCGAAGCCGGAATGGGGCGCCGAGGTTGCGCATCTCGGTCTGTGATACGGGCATCGGTATATCTCCCGATGTGCAGGCGCGGCTTTTCACCAAATTCACCCAGGCAGATGCCTCCACGACGCGCCGCTATGGCGGCACCGGGCTGGGCCTGTCGATCTGCCATGAGCTTGTGACGCTGATGGGTGGTACCATCGGTGTCGAGAGCACGCAGGGCAAGGGTTCGGAGTTCTGGTTTGAACTTGACATGCCGTACGATACCGCAAGGACGGCGGAGACTGCGACTGCAAAGCCGCTGGCGGCGCCGGTGCCGGCGAGAGTTCTCGTGCTGGACAACATCGATGTTGCCCGAACCATTGCAACCGAGGTCATTGCGGCTGCAGGCGGGCGGTGTATCGCTGTTGCCGAGACGCTGGCGGCGCTGCGCGTCCTGCGTCCCATCGATGGCAGTGCCGTCCAGATCGATGCTGTCCTCGTGTCGGAGCCCATGCTGGTCGCGGCCGAAGCCGAAGGGGTTCTCGATGCGATCGGATCCCTGCAAGTTCCGATGCTTCTGTGGGCCTCAAGCCTTGGTACCGTCGGACAGTTCGAGAACCGGGAGCTTGCTTTTGCTGCTACCGTAGGGCGGCCTGCATTGCCGGAACGGCTCGTGCATGCGCTCGTCGGTGCGCTGCGCAAGCAACGCAAGCCGCAAGCAGAACCTGCGCGCGGACCAAGTGCTGCAACCAATGTGTCGGCCGATGCGGCATTTGCCGGGCGACGGATCCTGGTGGTGGATGATAACCGAAACCAGCAGGTCCTTCTGGGACGCTTTCTCGAGACGCTGGGAAGCAAGGTGGAGACCGCCGACGAGGGCGGCCGCGCTGTCGAGCTGCGCAGGAATGTCGTGTTCGACCTTATCGTCATGGACTGTCAGATGCCCGGCATGAACGGGTTCGACGCCACGCGTGCGATCCGCCAGTTCGAGCAGGAACGGAAGATGGATCCCGTTCCCATCGTTGCGCTCACCGCGCATGTGATGCGCGGTGATCGTGACCGCTGCCTGAAAGCCGGGATGGATGACTACATGACCAAGCCAATGAATTTCGATGACGTGAAGCGCGTCCTTGCGGAACATCTCCGCCGTACTGCCGGTCGGGCAGGGGAGCAGGATCTCTCCACGGAACTTTCGTCTGCCGCGGCAGTGACGGGTGATGTCCGCGACGCGGCTCCCGTTCGTTCCGCCCCATTCCTTGAGCCCGCCATTCTTGTCGTTGATGACAGCGACCTGAACTGCGAAGTGGCCCATGCGACACTGGAGTCCATGGGGTGCCGGGTCACGATCGCAAAGTCGGGCCGGGCCGCAATCGATGCCTGCCGTCAGAACCCGTTCGACGCGATCCTGCTGGACGTCCATATGCCCGACATGGATGGGTACGAGGTTGCGCGGACACTTCGGCGGATGTCCCAGGCTGGAGAGACGGCCCATTGCCCGATCATCGCTGTTACCGGTGCCACGCGCGATACCGATCGGGCGCAGTGCATGGCATCCGGGATGGATGACTTTGTCGGGAAGCCCCTTGAGCAGCCCCTTCTCCTGAGCAAGTTGCGGCAGTGGCTTCCAGCAGCGTTGCATTCGGAAGCAGTTGGCAGCGTTCCGAAGACGAGCGAGGTTTCGTCGCTCGATCCCATGTTGCTGCAAGGGGTGCGGCAGATCATGCGCAGCCGCTTCGACAGCTATATCAAGCTTTTCCTGCGCGAGAACGGTCGCCAGATGGAGCAGATCCGGACACTTGTCGCCAATGACGGGTCGGCCAACGAGCTTGTCCGCGCGGTTCATACCATGCGCGCGGCCTGCAGCCAGGTTGGCGCCAACAAGGTCTGCAGTGTGGCGGCTGCCATCGAGGATGAGGCGATTGCCTGTGCCTCGAAGGGAACATCCATCAAGGGCCTGCTCGACAAGGTTGCGACGCTCGAGACGCTCTTCGCTGAAGTCGAGGCCGAGCTGACGCGCGGCGTCCCTGCCGATCAGCGGCTGGGCGGGTTGTCCTGACGGCTCGCCTCCGCGGTCATTTCCGTCGGATCACGCAGGAAGGCCTCGGCATGAGCCAGAACGCCGGCGCGCCAGCGCATGCCGGGCAGGAGGCTGGTGAGGACCCCTGTATGGCCAAGCCCCGGATAGATTTCTGCACGGGCGGGTGATCCGGCGCGACGCAGCGCATCTGCCATGAGGACGCTGGCCCGCGGGCCAACCACGCGGTCCCGTGCGCCGTGCAGCAGCAGCATGGGTGGGGTGCCGGCGCGTGCGAGCTTGATGGGACG